>CALFEW010001000.1 GCA_937958365.1 uncultured Chloroflexota bacterium
ATTCACCCCATGCGCCCCGTTAGGGGCAGCAGCGAACGCTATCCTTCACCTCTGACCCAACTCCCTTCTCCATCTGTTTCCTTCTACAGACGTTTGTCGGACAATACCCCATACGCTAAACAAGGAGACAGGCAATGGCCCTTGATACACAACAAACCATTCAACTTCTGCAAGCTGCGCTCTTACGCGATTTGGGCGATGAAGTTGACCTCATCTTCCGCTACGGCTCCTACTTGCAGGGCACAGCCCATGCTTACTCGGACCTGGACATCTCTTACGTCCCTGCGCAGGAGACCACCTGGCACAGCATTACCGTCATGGTGGCTGAAGTCATGATTGATTGCTACCCGATTCACTGGTCACGCCTGGAACAGATGGCAAACTTCGACGACATCAGTGGCACGGTCTTGCTGCGCAACGAGGTCCTCTACGCCCGCTCAACGGCCGTTGCCGAACGGTTTACCCAACTCCCGGCCCGGCTCCATGCATTACAGCAGCCCGCCGCCCGCCCGGCGATGCTGCGCAAAGCGCAAACCATCTTTCAAGAAACCGGCTATCCCTATTACTTACTTCGCCAACAAGCCGCCGCCGGACAGCAACTTGCCTGCCTCCACAGCGCACGCGGCATCCTCAAATCCGTACTGCACTGCCTGGCGGTCTGCAACCAGGCTTGCATAGATACCCGCAAATTAGACCAGGTGTTGGCGCTGCCTAAACTGCCGGCCAATTTCGCCTCAACTGTCGCCCAGGTCACCGAAACCACCGACCCGGCGCGCCTGCTGGCCGCCATTGAAACCTTGCTACAGACAACCCGCGCCCTCTTGCTGGCCGAGCAGCAATCAGCCCGTCATCAGCCAGCTTCCTTTGCGGCTATTTTTGACGCCGCCTATCCCGAACTGAAGGGCGACTTGCAGCACGTGATACTCGCCTGTGAGCGGCAAGATATGTTCAACTTCAATCTGACCTCTCTGTACCATGAATTGATGATCCACACGGCGCAAGCGTTTACCGGCGTCGCCTATTCCAGTTTCAACAGCCTGGCGGAGTATGAGCAGGACCTTGTCGCCTTGGGCTTCCCCGATTTACTGCCTTACGTGGCTGCCAGGGATTTCACCGGACTCCGCCAACAATGTCTGCTGTTTGAGCAGCGGTTACAACAGTTTCTCCAGGAAAACGGGGCCGCTCTAAACACATTTGCCACAATAGAAGACTTTCAGGAGTATTTGGCCGGATAGCCAACCTGGCTCCTGGCCGAAACAAGACAGTTATGGACATCTTTTCTCTGCTCGACGAAATCCAGACCATCGCCCGCAACGGCCTGTTCTACACCGCTGGCCTCTACGACCGCGAACGGTACGAACGCCTGCTGAATCTCGCCACACAAACCTATGCCGAGCTTCTGGCGACCTCAGATGAATCCATCAGGCAGCGTTTCCTGGCTGAATTGGGCTACATCACGCCCAAAGTCGGCGCCGACGCGGCCATCTTCAACGACCAGGGTGAAATCCTGCTGATGGATCGCGCCGATGGCAGCGGCTGGTGTCTGCCCTGTGGTTGGGTGGAACCCAACGAAAAACCGGCGGAAACGGCCGTGCGCGAAGCCCGCGAGGAAACCGGATTGGAAGTTGTCGTCCGGCAGTTGGTCGGCGTCTTCACTCGTATGCCTGGCGGTCGCAATGGCCCCCATACCATGGTGGCCGTCGTCCACCTGTGCGACGTGATCGGCGGTACGTTAACCCTGTCCCATGAAGGTCTGGCGCTGCGCTACTGGCCCATTGACGACGTACCCGTCTGGCACGCCACCCATGAAC
>CALFEW010001001.1 GCA_937958365.1 uncultured Chloroflexota bacterium
CGACCGTTTCGCCCGGCGCGCCTCTTACGCCGGCGATTACATGGTGCGACCAGACATGTTCCAGCCGTGGGGATCGCCGCCCACCACCAAAGGCTTTCAGGGCGGCGACCTGATTGGGGCGCGCGAAAAGCTGGATTATCTGGCCGAGTTGGGCGTCAACGCCATCTTCTTCAACCCAATTTTTGCCTCAGGGTCTAACCATCGTTACCACACCAACGATTATTACCAGGTGGACCCACTGCTGGGCGGCAACCAGGCGCTGCGCGATTTTTTAGACGCGGCCCACGCCCGTGGCATGCGCGTCATTTTAGACGGCGTGTTCAACCACGCCAGCCGGGGCTTTTTCCAGTTCAACCATCTGCTGGAGTGCGGCGCAGAATCCCCTTTTGTGGATTGGTTTCATGTCAAAAAATGGCCGCTCAACGCCTATGACAACACCCAGGCCAAACTAAATTATGTGGGCTGGTGGGGTCATGCGGCGCTGCCCAAATTTAAGACAGAGACAACGGCCGTGCGCGAATTTCTCTGGCGCGTGGCAACCTACTGGCTGGAACAGGGCATTGACGGCTGGCGGCTGGACGTGCCCAACGAAATTGACGACGACGCCTTCTGGCAAGAATTTCGGCGGCGCTGCCGGGCCGTGAACCCGGAAGCCTACATCGTCGGCGAGCTGTGGGCCGATGCGCGGCGCTGGCTGCAAGGCGACCAGTTCGACGCGCAGATGAACTACAACTTTACGCGGCTGGCTTTTGGCTTCATTTTGGGCAAGGCGATGGATCAGTCGGAAACGCTGAAGACGGGTTACGGCGGTATGCCCGCCCTCAGCGCCCCCCAATTTGCCGCCAGGCTGGACCAGCTTTTTAACCACGCCTACCACCCGGAAATTGTCCTGGCCCAGATGAACATGCTGGGCAGCCACGACACGCCGCGCGTCCTGACGGTGGCCGGCGGCGACAAAACGGCCGTGCGTCTGCTCTTCCTCTGCCAGATGACCGTGCCCGGCGCGCCCAACATCTATTACGGCGACGAAATCGGCCTGCCGGGCGGTGGCGACCCGGACTGCCGCCGGGCATTTCCCTGGCATGATCTGGCCCAATGGGACGCCACCCTGCTGACCGACGTGCGCCGTTTTATCGCCCTGCGTCGCACAAAGGCCGCCTTCCGGCGCGGCGATTTTCAGATTCTACATGCAACCCGGGGGCTGGTTGTGTATCAGCGGCGGTATGAAGGAGAAACGGCCGTGGTGGCCCTCAACGCCTCCACCCGCCGCAGCGCCTTCACCGTCGCCGACGATTTTGTCGGGGCGCTGCCGGAACGATTGGTCTTCGGCGGATTTGGCGAGTTATTGCAGGCAGGAGAAAAACTGGAGGTAGACGGCCGTTCCGCCCGCGTCTGGGCAGATTAACCTATCACCCCAAACTCCTACCGACAAATCACCCCCTATTTTGGTAAGATGGGGCAGACTTTTTTCGCAACCTTAACGGCGCGAAAAGTGGAATCAAGTACACTATCATTTTTGCACTAAGGATCGAAGATTCAATAACTTACACGAGATTGGGCTTTAGGATTCATCTGGTCTCCCGACTCCGGTCTTCAATCTCCATGAACCAGGTCTGACAAATGATAGTAACAAGCGACAAGTCAAATGAGCCGTACCCGAATGAGAAAGCAACCATTCTCTATATCGAAGACAATCAGGACAACCGAAAACTGGTGAAACGTGTCCTTCAGGCAGCCGGTTTTACTGTCCATGGCGTGGCCGATGGCCCCTCCGGGTTTGAATATTTGCGAACCCAAACGCCAGACCTGATCCTCATGGACATCCATCTTCCGGGCATGGATGGCTATACCATGACCCGCTCTTTACGCCAGTTCCAGAAGTTCGCCCACATTCCCATCATCACGCTTACGGCCAACGTGACCAAAGAAGACCAGCAAAAAAGCCTCGAAGCCGGTTCCAATGGCTTCATCCAAAAACCGATCAACGTGGACAGCTTGCCAGACCAAATTCGCGCCTATCTGTCCGAAGAGTAAACGGATAATCCTATGAATGAGCCTCTATCAAGAACCAGAAAATTAATCGAACCCACCGATGCCCACATCCTGGTAGTTGAAGATAACGTGTCTAACTTTGTCTTGATTGCCCGCTTGCTTGCGTTCATGGGTGTCCAAAAGTGCGAATGGAAAACCACCGGTTGGGGCGTGGTGGACTTTGCCAATACCATGCCCCGCGTGGACCTGATTTTGATGGACCTGCGCCTGCCGCACGAAGACGGTTATGAAGCCCTGCGCCAGATTCGCGCCGACGGCCGTTTGCGTGATTCTCTCGTCGTGGTCGTCACCGCCCACGGCAGCAGCGAAGAAATGAAAAAGGCCAGAGAAGCCGGCTTCGACGGCTTTTTAGTCAAGCCTTTAGACGCCGACCTGTTCCCCGACCAGATCAGCCGAATCCTAAGCGGAGAAGAGATTTGGGACTTGGGCATATAAAATGACGCTTCCTGCCCCTCTTGCGCGTTTGCTAACCATCCAATCTGATGATGAAACGATCATTCAAAAAGGGCGGCTGGTGCAGACGATCGTCATTGCCCTGTTTATCGTCTCGTTCCTAAGTTCGCTGATCAACTTCTTGCGTCATTTTTTCACCCAAACAGGCACGGGCTTCATGCCGGCGCTGGGTGAACTGCTGATCGCGCCCCTGTTTGTCCTTTGCATCCTGATTCTCATCCGTTCAGGACGCCCCATTCTGGCGGCCCACTTCTTTTTTGCCATTCTCAATGCGATCTTTTTCCTCCTGTTTGTCAACACTGGGACCCTGATCACGCTTCCCTACCTCATGCTCATCTCAATCGTCGGCATTGCCACAGTAGACTCTGTACGCTCCAGCATCATCTATACTTTCCTGATACTCGTTTCGGTGGTCGGCTACGCCATACTCAGCGGCAATGCCGATTTGGCGGCTACGGACCTGATCGCTTATGTGTTGACCACGTTGAGCATCAGCCTGACAGCCTGGGTCAGCGCCAACGCGATGCAAAATTCTCTACGCGCGGCTGCCCGCCTGACGGCCGAACAAAAAACGCAAACGACGCTGTTGCAGCGCCGGGCGCAGCAGCTTCAACACGGCACGGCCGTTAGCCAAACCGCCAGCGCCGCCCTACGCCTGGACAAAGTCCTCTACGACACCGTCTACACCGTGCTTGACCAGTTTGGCTTTTATTTTGTCGCCATCTACTTGCTGGATGAAACCGGGCAATACCTGACGTTGGAACAGGCCACCGGCGCAGTCGGCGAAGAAATGAAAACGCGCCGTTACCAGATAGACGTGGAATCTAGATCTATCGTCAGTTGGGTGGCGCAGCATGGCGAGGCCCACATTGCCCGCGACGTGTTTGAAGACCCCGTGTTTTTTGAAGAACCTTTGCTGCGGGAGACGCGCTCAGAGATGGCCCTGCCGTTGCAGGCGCGCGGCCGTATCCTGGGTGTCTTAGACGCCCAAAGCCGCCAACCCGAAGCCTTCCTGGAAGACGATCTGGCTATTTTGCAGTTGATGGCTAATCAGGTCGCCATCAGCATTGACAATGCGCGGCTGTTTGCCCGCACCGAACAACATCTGAGCGAGACCCAGATGTTGTTAACCCTCAGCATCAACCTGGCTTCGACGTTGGACGTGGGGGAAATTTACCGGCGAGCCGCGCGTACATTTGCGGCGCAATTGTCTGCCGCTTCGTGTACCATCACCCATTGGGACCAGTCGGCCAATGAATTGCGGAAAGAAATCACCTACGTTCATTGGGAAAACGGCCGTCTCGTGGAAAAATTCGACCTCACCTCCACCGCTTATCACCTGGCCGAACATCCCGGCTCTGCGCAGGTTTTGCAGACCAACCAGCCCCTGCTGCGCCGCGTCAGCGACCCGCACCTGCTAGACGCCGAACGCGCCTTTCTGGTAGCTGCCGGACACGGCAGCAGCCTGGAAGTCCCATTGCTGCCCGGCCCTCATGCCCAGGGAACAGTACAACTCTACCGCGGACCGGACGAACGGCCGTTCACCGACGCCGAAGCCCAACTGCTGCAAGTCATGGCGAACGAAACCGCCATCGCCCTCACCAACGCCCGGCTCACATCTGAAGCGCGCGGCCGTGTGGCCCAACTCAGCGCCCTCAATCGCCTCAGCCACACCCTCTCCCTGGCCCCCACCCTGCACGACATTTTTGACGGCGTACGGCGCGAAATCTTCTCGCTCTTTGAAGCAACCGCCATGTCCATCGTCCTGATCACCCCAGATGGACAACACCTGAACTGGATTTTCGGCTACGAATACGGTCAAGAACTCGACCTGTCGGCAATCCCACCTCTGGACATTGACCAGGGGTTTAGCGGTCAGGTGGTGCGCACGCGGCAATATCTACTCATCAATCGCCAGATGTCTGAACTAGCTGTGAAATATCAATCTATCACCGTTGGCGCGGCGTCTAGCACCTGGCTGGGCTTTCCCCTTATCGTCGCCAACAAATTGATTGGCGTCCTGGCCATCGAAAATGAAAACGACGATGACGCATTTGGCGAGCGAGATGTGCAGTTGCTGGAGACAATTGCCGGGTCTGTCGCCATCGCCCTGAACAACCACCTGCAATTCGAGGCCGTGCAAAAAGCGCTGGCAGCCCAATCGGTCCAGCGCAACCAATTGCAAACGGCCGCTGAAGTCGCCGCTGTCACTACCAGCATTCTGGAACCGGACAAACTGTTGGAGCGCGCTGTTAACCTGATTCGGGACCGGTTTGCGCTGTATTACGCCGGCCTCTTTCTCATTGATGAATCGGGTCGTCAGGCTGTGTTAAAGGCGGCGACCGGCGAAGCGGGGCGCGTGCAACTGCAAAAAGGACACCAACTGGCCGTAGGCGGGCAATCGCTCATCGGCGGCGCTACGGGAGATGGGCAGCCGCGTATCACTCAGGACGTTTCCACCGACGAGGAATGGCAGCCCAATCCGCACTTGCCGGCAACGCGGTCAGAACTGGCGCTGCCACTGCGTGTGCGCGGCCAAATCATTGGCGCGCTGACGGTGCAAAGCGTGGAAGCCAACGCCTTTGGCGCGGAGTTGATCCGCACGCTGCAAACCATGACCGACCAGTTAGCCATTGCCATCGCCAATGCCCGGCTGCTGGAGAGCGCGCAAAACCGCATCCGGCTACAGCATGAACTGAACCGCATCAGCACCCAACTGCACAACACGGCCGACGTGAACGAAATCATTCACATTGGCCTGAAAGCCATTTCCGACCGGGTAGCCGGGCAGCCGGTTTCGTTGGGTTTGGGCACGAAGAAAGAACCATTACGGCCGTCTCCCGATAACGGCCGTTCCCCAACCACCGCGGACACGGTTAGCCAGCCATGAACATCCCCAACTTTGAACAACAGTGGCAAAACCACCGCGCCGAAATGATCCGGGCTGCGTCGGAAGCCTTTTCCGAATACGTCGCCGACAATCGGGAAGAGCTGAAATCTATCCAGCGCGGGCCTTACGTCTCCGCCGAAATTGTGGACCTGGCCTGGCGTTATCTGCTGACCACGGCCAGTAACTTCGACGTTGGCGCTGCCGCCACCCACCTGGCGAAACAAGGGCTGGCGATTGTCTCCGGCTCGCATATGCTGCAAGCCATCAACGAGGTGGTTTACCAGGCGCTCTTTTTTGACCTGGAAGACCGGCAAACGGCCGTTGAAATCATCCACAAGTTGAACGATTTTCAGCTTATCTTTCTGGAAAAGCTGGCCGAAACACGCGAAGTGGTGCAGCTTCGCGCCCAGGAAGAGTCGCAAATTGCCTTGCAGCAGGCGTTGTACACCCAGCTTGAACAACAACGGCTGCTGCGCCGCTCCGTTGAACAGCGCAGCCAAAGCCTGAACGAGATTTTGCAGCTAAACGCCCGCTTAGCCCGCGCGGCCACCGAAACGGAACTGCTCGACGAAGCGGTCAGCGGCATTTGCCAGGCGTTGATGCTGGAACACGTCACCATCTATGAAAAGGTTTTGCCCGACGGTCCCTGGCAAGTGCGCACCACCACCGCCGAAAATCCGCAAATCGTGGAGCCAGACGCGCCGGACGTGCAGTACACGCTGGCGCAAGCCCAGGTCCACGAACTGGGCGAATTTGTCCACCGACACCACAAAACCCGCCACGTCACCAACCTGTCGGTCACGCTGATTTTGCCTCTGGATGCCGGTTGGTTGGGGGCGCTCATCGCCCACAGCAACCAGATTGCCACCGACGACAAGAACGAACTGCCGATCTTGCTGCGGACGTTTGGGCAGGGTTTGGCGACGTTGTGGCGCAATCTCTACCTGCTGCTGGAGACGACGCAGCGAGCACGGGAATTGGAGATTTTGCACGGCCGTTACGTGGACAGCATCTGGAGTACCGATCAGGCCGCTCTGACGGCCCACATGGAAACCAACGGCCTGCAAATCCAACGGCATCTCGGCCAGACCTTGCCGGATACCCAGGCCAGCAGCGCCAACAGCGTCAACATAGACCTGCGCATCGGTGAACAAACCTTTGGTCACGTCAACCTGCCGGCCGATCTGGACCTGAGCGACGAAGACCAGGCCTACATCCAGACGCTCATCCGCGAAATGGGCATCGCCCTGAACAACGCCTACCTGCTGCAAACCACCCGCGCCTATTCCAACCAGTTGCAGCTTGCCGCCGAAGTCTCCGGCGCGGCCACGTCCACGTTAGAACGCCACCACCTGATTGAAGAAGCGGTGGAACTGATTCGGGCGCGATTCAATTACTATTACGTCGGGCTGTTTTTGGTGGATGAGCCGCGGCAAACGGCCGTGCTGCAAGCCGGCACCGGTGAAGCCGGGCGCATCCAGGTGGAACGAAACCATCAGCTACCGGTTGGCGGCGGCTCGATGATCGGCAGCGCCATCGCCGCCAATCAGGCGCGGGTGGCCCAAAACGTCACCCAGGCCCACGATTTTGCGCCCAACCCATTTTTGCCGGACACACGGGCCGAACTGGCGCTGCCCCTGCGCAGCCGGGGTCAGGTCATTGGCGCCCTCTCTGTGCAAAGCGTGCAGGAAGCGGCCTTCACGCCGGAATCCGTGACCGTTTTGCAGAACCTGGCGGACCAGTTGGCCGCGGCCATCGTCAACGCCGACCTTTTCAGCCAGATTCAGGCCAATCTAACGGAAGCCAGCCTGATCTATGACATTGGCCGCCAGATCAGCGAAGCGCGCAACCAGGGTGACGTGTACAACGCCCTCATAGAATTCGCCCGTCAGTCTGGCCTGGTGGATCTGGCGCAGATTGTCATCGTAGACGACCCGGAATACCTGACTTGTCCGGCCGTTTGGCAGCGCAGCGACTTGCCGGTTGCGCCTTTCGGCCGGTATCCACGCAGCCAGTTCCTTTACGAAGATCAGCTCAACAAAAACGAAATCGTCATCTTGCGTGATCCGCCTGCGGAGACGACGCCTGACGATCTGGCCCGCCAACTATTTGCCGCCAGTGCGGTAACGGCCGTTGCCCTCATCCCCATTTTTGTCGAAGCGCAGTGGTTGGGCACGCTCATTTTACAAACAACCGCCGGGCAGGCGTTCAACGAACGCAGTTTGCAGCCATTCCGCACGCTGGCCGATCAGGCGGCCGTCACGCTGGCGAATCAACAGCTTCTACGGCAAACAGAACTGCTTTACCAGATCGGCCGTTCGCTCAGCCAGGCGCTCACCCGCGACGACGCCTTAATGATTGCTGTGCAGGAAATCGCCCAGTACACCGGCGCATCGCAGTGCCGCATTGTCCTGTACGATGCCCAGCAAGGAATGGGACAAATTGCCGCGGAAGCGGAACCTTCTTTTGGGGCGCAAACGGCCGTTTTCCCCATGGGCGGTGATTTTGCCTACGACACGCTGAACAAACTACGCCAGCCGCTGCTGCTAAGCAAAACAGAAGCAGCCATACCGGCAGAAGTGGTAGAGCGCTATCTGACGCCATTTGGAGCCGAACTTTCCCTGTTGATTCCCGCCGCCAGCCAGCAAGATTTGATCGGGTTCCTGGCGTTGGATTCAGCGGGGCAACGGCCGTTCTCCGCCAATCAAGTCATCTTCGCCCAAACTGTGGTGGACCACCTGACCACCCAGATCGAAAACCTGAAGCTCCTGGACGAAGCCCTGACCAGCGCCCAGGAACTCATCTTCCTGAACCAGATTCAATCGAACATATCCAGCATCCTGAATTTAGACCAACTGGTGCAGAGCATTTATCGGGAAGTAGGCGGATTGATTGATAACACCTTCTTCCTGCTTGCCCATTACGACGAAGCCACCCGCGAATACACACCCACACTGGCCGTCAAACAGGATGAACTCCTGCCCACAGCGACGCGCATTTTGCGGCCCGGCGAACCGCTCTATGCTTTCTTACACAGCAGACATCACCTGCTCACCCACACAGACGCCGCCGATGCACTGCCCGGCGCTTTCCCCGGCAACCACGATGCAAAATCGGGTCTATGGATTCCCCTGATGCGTGAAGGCGCGCCTTCCGGTCTGATTTGTGTGCAATCGTATCGTCCATACGCCTACCGCGAAAACGACGTACAACTGCTGCGCAGCATTGCCACCCAGGCCAGCCTGGCCCTGGAAAATGCGCGCCTGTTTGAGCAGATTCAGGCCAGCGTGGCCCAATTACGCCAGCTAGATCACCTGAAAAACCAATTCCTGGCGAACATGTCGCATGAACTGCGCACGCCGCTCAACTCCATCATCGGTTTCTCGCGGGTTATCCTGAAAGGGATTGATGGCCCGCTGACCCCGGAACAAGAGGAAGACCTGAATTCCATCTACAACAACGGTCACCACTTGCTCATGCTGATCAACGAAATCCTGGACATGGCGAAGATTGGCGCCGGTAAGATGACCCTGACCTTTGAACAGGTCAACCTGACCGACATCATTGCCACCTCGGTGGCGACCATTCGCAGCCTGGTCCACGAGGAAGTGGAATTGGTAAGCAAGGTTTCGCCCAATTTGCCATTCATCGAGGCAGACCCGGTGCGTATTCGCCAGATTTTGATCAATTTGTTGTCGAATGCGGCCAAATTCACCACAAAAGGGACGATTCGGGTAACGGCCGTTGCCGAAAACGCCCCCACCCCGCACGTCCTGCTTACCGTCAGCGACACCGGCATCGGTATTGCCACCAGAGATTTCGACAAATTGTTTACCGCCTTTGAACAGGTAGACAATTCCACCACACGCACCGCCGGTGGCACAGGTCTGGGCTTACCTATTACCCAGTGGCTTGTCAACATGCATCATGGTAAGCTTTGGCTGGAAAGCCAGGTGGGGTCAGGGACCACTTTTTTCATCCGCCTGCCGCTCGTACAACCAACAGAAGAGCAACCGGAAGAGGCGCTGCCTAAAACGGCCGTGCCCACCTGACCCACCGGGCCAATAAAAAAACAACTATATCAATCCATGGAAGCAACATCAGACGTATTATGAGAAATTTTTCCGTTATTTGCCGTACCTGTCACACCAAAACACCTTACACTCAACCCATCACTGCCTGCCCAAACTGCGGCGAAAACTGGCTAGACGCCATCTACGAAGATGATTCCCAAGCCCTTCAGGACTGGCGGACCCGTCTTTGCACTCACGGCGCGAACCTCTGGCGCTACCGCGAACGCCTGCCCCTGCGCGACGACGCCAACATCGTCTCCCTGGGCGAAGGCTGGACGCCGCTCCTGCGCGCCCACAACCTGGGCCTGATGCTCGGCCACGCCAACATCTTCATCAAAGATGAGCGTCAGGGGCCAACCGGCTCCTTCAAAGATCGCCAGGCGACCCTGGCCATCAGCGCCCTCAAAGAGGCCGGCATCACCGAAGCCGTTGTCGCCTCCACCGGCAACGTCGCCATCGCGTTTTCCGCTTACGCCGCCCGCGCCGGGATCAAGCTCTGGGTTTTTGTCACCAGTTCCGTGCCCGCCGACAAAATGCGCGAGGTGGCCTTGTATGGCGCGGAAGTCATCAAAGTGGCCGGAACTTATGACGAATGCAAAAAAGTGGCCGCCGATTTTGCCGCCAGCAAAAATCTATTCCTGGACCAGGGCATCAAAGGCATTACCGCCAAAGAAGCGATGAAAACGCTGGCCTACGAGGTGGCCGAACAGTTAGGCAACATCACCGCCGGCGCAGAGGCTTCCTGGCCTGGCGGCGACCGCCACGCCTGGCAAGCGCCCGACTGGTATTTGCAATCGGTCAGCGGCGGACTGGGGCCGGTGGGCGTGATGAAGGGTTTTGCGGAATTATTTGAGCAAGGCGTCGTGGACAGAGTGCCGAAACTGGCCTGCTTTCAGGCCAGCGGCTGCGCGCCGATGGCAACTTCCTTCCACAAGGGGCTGGACAAGGCCGAAAACGTGGACAACCCGATCACCGACATCACCACGCTGGCAACTGGCGTGCCGGGCGTGGCTTACGAAGTGATTCGTGAATTGATTCAAACCTATGGCGGGACGATTGACGCGATTGACGACGCGGACGCTTTTGCGGCGCTGCAAGTGGTGGCGCGCATGGATGGGCTGTCTATTGAACCGGCAACGGCCGTTACCTTTGCCGGCCTTTTTAAACTCGTCCGCGAGGGCGTCATCCAGCCACACGAAACCGTCGTCGTCAACTGCTCCGGTCACACCTTCCCCGTCGAAAAACACATTATTGGCGACCATTACACCCGCGACGTGGTGCTAGACGAAATGGCCGACCATCACGGCCGTCAGGATGGTCTGCTCGCCGCCCTGGAAGACATAGACCCCCGCGTTCAGCGCATCGCCATCCTTGAAGACAACCCGGACGCCGCCCGCCTCATTCGCCGTATCTTGCAAGCCCAGGGCGACTACCTCATCGAAGAAGCCAACAACGGCCTGGATGGACTGGTCCTCATCAAAGAAAAACGGCCCAACCTGGTTATCCTGGACCTGATGATGCCGGGATTGGATGGCTTTGCCGTGGTGGACGCCATGAAAAAAGACCGCCGCCTGCAAGACGTACCCATCATTGTCATCACCGCTAAGGAATTATCGCCTATTGAAAGAGAACGACTTGACGGTAAAATAAAAGCACTGTTGCAAAAAGGCTCCTTTATGGATTCCGATTTGCTGAGCGACATTCGCCAGGCGTTACCGTAGCGAGTTTTGGCTCAAGCGTGGGCGCAACCATGGGTAAGAGGGCAACCGGTAGACAACCATGACCGAAAAAGCTGCAAGAATTCTTTACATTGAAGATGACCATGCCAGCCGACGCCTCGTCGAACGAGTGCTAACCAGTCGCGGGTATGAAGTTTTGGTTGCCACCGAAGGACTGGACGGCATCAATCTGGCGCGGGAGCAGAACCCCCAGCTTATTCTCATGGACATCAATCTGCCGAATATGGACGGCCGTGAAATCACCACCCGCCTGCGCAGCCTGCCCAACTTCTCCGAAGTACCCATCGTCGCCCTGACCGCCAACATCAGCGCCGGCAGCCGGGAATTGGCCCTGGCCGCCGGCTGCACCGGCTTTATGACCAAACCCATAGACGTTGCCACCTTTCCCGCCGACGTCGAACGATTCCTGCAAGGCAAACAAGACAAGCTGAGCGTGGCCGAACGCAACGAACATCTGGAAAAACACGCCCAAAACCTGGTGGAAAGCCTGGAAAAAAAGGTGCGGGAACTGCGCGCCGCCAACAAACGCCTGATGGAACTGGACAGCCTGAAGAGTGATTTTATCGTCCTGGTATCGCACGAATTACGCACGCCGCTGACGCTGGTGAGCGGCTATTCCCACCTGCTGGCCGAACAGGTGGCAAACAAACACGATCTGGTTCCGGCCCAATCTATCTCCGGCATCGCCGAAGGATTGCAATCCGGCGTCGCCCGGATGCAAGACGTCATCAACGAGATTATTAGCGTGGTACGTATTTCGTCGGGCACGCTGGACCTCTCTTTAGGCCCCGTGCGGCTCACCAAAGTGGTTAGTGACGTGCAGAAGACCTATGCAGACATCTGCCGTAAACGTAACCTGAAGCTAAACGTAGCCGACTTTAGCACGCTGCCGCTGATTCAGGGGGATGGCCGGCGGATTCAGGCGGCCGTGGAACACGTGGTGGGGAACGCTGTCAAATACACGCCCGACGGCGGCGCGATTCACGTCACCGGCCATTACGTATCAGACAAAGCGGTAGACATCATCATCACCGATACGGGCATTGGCATCCCGCTTGAGGAGCAGCGTCATATTTTTGATCAGTTTTATACGTTGGGTTCAATCCAACATCATTCAACCAGCAAATCGGCTTTTCAGGGCGGGGGATTGGGCCTGGGACTGGCGATTGCCAAAGGGATTGTGGAGGCGCATCACGGCCGTATCTGGGTAGAAAGTGAGCGTCGAGACCCGGAAAATCCGCCTGGCAGCACGTTCCATATCTTGCTTCCCTTATCCCCCTCAGATGAAGTGCCGTCTTTGTAGGAATATGGTGGGCGGGTCTTGCAGCCACCCACTCAAGAGCGACTACGAGCATCGCCCTTACGTCGCATCACCATCTTAAGACCTGCGGTTTAATGAGGTGTTGTCATTTGTATTGCCCATGATCTGATATGCGTCTAATCTCATGCTTCCTCCCCATGACGTAGTTGATCCCCTCCCTGAAGTTGCAATTGAACAGAAAACGCCGCTTGAAAATAAAGAGCAACAGGCGCGCCGCTGGCGCGAAGGGCTGTTTTGGGCGCTTCTGTCGCCTGTTTTCTTAGGGACCATCCCGATTTTCGCCAAACTTGCTTACGCGGCCGGGGCCAATGTATTGACGGTGGTCGCTTTTCGCACACTGTTTGCGGCGGCCGTGTTGTGGACGGCCGTTCTCATTTTTGCGCCTCATTTCATCCGCAGTTCCACGCCAGGCATCCTCAGCAGCCTGCTGGCGGGGGGCGTGAACGGCATTGGCTCGCTGTTTTACTACGCCAGCCTCAGCCGCATAGACGCCTCGGTCGGCCAGCTGTTGAACATCAGTTATCTCATCTTCGTCACCATCTTGCTGCGCCTGATCGGCCATTCCATCTCTCGGCTGACCTTGTTGCGCACTGCACTGGCCGTTTTTGCCATTTATTTGCTCACTATTGGCGGCCTTAACCTGCCCGATTGGCTGGGCGCAGGCATGATGTTGGTGGCGGCGTTCACCTATGCCTTCCAACTGGTTCTCAGCCAGCGCATTATGTTCGACGTGCCTGCGCCGACCATGACCCTCTATGCCATCACGGCTATGGCCGGGGTGGTGACGCTGGCCTGGCTGCTCTTTCCCACGCCGCTGACGGCCGTTCCCGCCGCCGGTTGGGAAGCCATTTTTTTGATGGGACTGGTGACGGCCGTTTCCCGACTCACCCTCTTTCTGGGCGTCAAAAAGTTGGGCAGTATGCAGACTGCCCTGCTGGGCGTGCTGGAAGTCGTCGTCAGCATCGTCCTGGCAATTTTATTCCTGGGCGAGACGTTAACGGCCGTGCAATGGCTCGGGGCGCTGGTGCTGCTCGTCAGCATCCTGCTCGTCCGCTACGAACGCAACATCCCCAAATTTGTGGACTGGTGGCAAATCATCTGGCGCTGGCGGCTGCCAAAGGGGAACCGTGAGCCGTAGCCGTGAACCGTAAGCAAGAATATTTGTCCAAGATTACGCCGATTACGCAGATTTTGTCTTCAATCTGTGAAATCGGCGTAATCTGTGATAAACCTTTTTGGTTCTGGCTTG
>CALFEW010001002.1 GCA_937958365.1 uncultured Chloroflexota bacterium
TAAACAGTCAACTGTTAACAGTTAACTGTTAATTGTTAACTGTTAACTGTTGATTGTTCCCCCGTTTCCTCCGGCGATGGTGGCGGCGAAAAGTCAATCTCCAGCGCACCATCGCGCAGCACACCGGCTACCGCTTTCCGCTTCGCCAGCACGCCCGGCAAAATCATCTCCCGCTTGAAATTGCCAATGGTGATAAACATCTCGTCGCCCCGCTTGCGCAAACGCACGTCGCCGCTGGTCACAAACGACATGGGAATGCGCAGCCGGTAGCCGCCATCCGGCAGCTCTATAAATTCCTGCACCGCTCCGCGATAAAACACCTGTCCGGGGTCCTCATTGCCAAAGCAATCAGAAGCCAGCCGCGACAGCGCTGCAATGCCCACCACTTCATCAGCGTAGTAGGGAGCGCGCCACAATGGCAGCGGTCGGAAATTGTCTTCAATCATCTGCAAATATTTGGCCTGAAGTTCACGCCTTTTCTGGTAAAACTCACTCTCGCTGGCGCTTTCGCCTAAAATTCGGTTAATAATCACGCTGTCTACCGGATAGTTGAACAGCCCCAGGTAGCTGACCGCCCGTTCCGCTTCGCGCACTACCATCTTCTCCGGCTGCAAGACCACGCGATAGCTGCTGATTTCCGGATTGCTCAACGTCTGGCGCAGTTCGCCGGTGGCTTCGTCCAACTTCTCCAGCGCTTCAAAAATCTCGGCCGGGCCGCGAATAATGCGCCCGGCAAACGGCTTCAACGCCTTGATGACGTTGGTCTCGAAGCGTGATAGATGGCCGGCATACCAGCGGAAAGTGTCCGGCATGGTCAGCAGGCGAATCGTCTCGCCGGTGGGCGCAGCATCAATGATCACGCGGTCGAAGTTGTTTTCGGTGGCTTGCTTGTTGATGTGCAGCAGGCTGACAATTTCGTCCATGCCGGGAAACGCCGAAAGTTCGTCGGCGACGACGTTGCTAATGCCTTTGCCGCTGATATTTTTGGACACAAAGGTTTGCAGCGTGCCCCAATAGTTGTGAATGTCGGCCACGACGCTGATTTCTTGCGCCCACAGGTTTTCGGCCAACTGGACGGGCACGGCGTCCAGCGGCGTATCGAAGGAATCGGCCAGGCTGTGGGCGATGTCGGTGCTGGCGACCAGGGTTTTGTAGCCTAATTCAGCGCTGCGCACGGCCGTTGCCGCTGCCACCGTCGTTTTGCCCACGCCACCTTTGCCCAGGTATAAAATAATGCGCATAGTATCTCCGCGAATCGTTGATGGTTGATAGTTGACAGTTGATAGTACGGTTGCTGCCTCGATTGGTTGCAGTGGAGTGGATCATACCACCCGGCGCAGGATAGCGCACGCCGCCATCGTTCATTGCCCCCCGCCCTCGCCTGTCCTATAATTGCTCTAAACAAACCAGATTCCCCAACACACAAAGGATCTGAATCCGGTTTACTACCAACTATCAACTACCAACTATTAACTTTTAAGGAGAACCCCATGCGTACCCCAATTATTGCCGGCAACTGGAAGATGAATAAAACGGCCGTTGAAGCCGTCGCCTTCATCGAACAAATCCGCGATGGCCTCAATGCCGTCACCGGCGTAGACATCGTTGTTTGCCCGCCCGCTCTGGCCATTCCGGCCGTCGCCGAAGCTGTCAAAGACAGCAAAATCGGCGTCGGCGCGCAAAATATGTATTTCGCCGAAAGTGGCGCGTACACCGGTGAACTGGCCCCCAACATGCTTACCCCCTTCTGCCAATACGTCATCCTTGGCCACTCCGAACGCCGCGCTTACTTCGGCGAAACCGACGAAGGCGTCAACAAAAAGATCAAAGCCGCTCTGGCTCACGGCCTGACGCCGATGGTCTGCGTGGGCGAAAGCCTGGAGCAAAACGAAGCCGGTGAAACCCACAGCTTTGTCAGCGGCCAGGTCAAAGCTGCCTTTGAGGGCCTCACGGCCGAGCAGGCCATCGCCTGCGTCATCGCCTATGAGCCGATTTGGGCCATCGGCACCGGCCGCACCGCTACCGTCGAACAGGCCGGAGCCATCATCGGCGGCACGGTCCGCGCCACCATCGCCGAAATCCTCGGCGACGACGTGGCCCAAGAAATCCGCATCCAGTACGGCGGCAGCGTCACCGAGAAAAACATCGCCGAACTAATGGCCCACCCGGACATAGACGGCGCGCTCGTCGGTGGCGCCAGCCTGAAGCCCAGCTTTGTAGAACTGGCCGCCAACGCGGGATGAACAATGAACAGTTAACAGTTAACTGTTAACTGTTCATTGTTAACTGTTCCCATGCCTTTC
>CALFEW010001003.1 GCA_937958365.1 uncultured Chloroflexota bacterium
GTTTCCATGCGCCCACCGTCGCTTTCCCGTTCCCCGGCACGCTGATGATTGAGCCGACCGAGAGCGAATCGAAAGTGGAACTGGATCGCTTCTGTCAGGCGATGATTCAGATTCGGGAAGAGATTCGCGCCATTGAGAATGGGCAGGCTAACCCGCACGACAATGTCGTGGTGAATGCGCCGCATACGGCCGTAGCCGCGACGAGTGAAGAATGGGAACGGCCGTATTCCCGCGCTCAGGCCGCCTTCCCCGCCGCCTGGGTCAAAGAGTGGAAATTCTGGCCGCCCGTCGGCCGCATAGACGACGTCTACGGCGACCGCAACCTCGTTTGCACCTGCCTGCCCATCGAAGCCTACGCGCCTACAGACTAAATACCAGCCTGGGAGCGCGGGCGTCCCGCCCGCAAAAGCAGGCGGGACGCCTGCGCTCCCAGGGAAAAGGGACACCCATGACCAAACCTTTACAAAAAACCAACATCCATGCCTGGCACGTCGCCCACGGCGGCCGCATGGTACCCTTCGCCGGTTGGGAAATGCCTGTGCAATACCCCACCGGCCCGCTAGAAGAACACAAAGCCACGCGCACCGTGGCCGGACTGTTCGACATTGACCACATGGGGCAGATGGAAGTGCGCGGCCCGCAGGCCGAAGCCTTCGTCAACTACCTGGTCACCTACGATGTGCGCCAGATGGCCCTGTACGACGCCCACTACTCGCTGATGTGTTACCCGGACGGCGGCGTGGTAGACGACATCTTCATCTACAAACTGGCCGACGCGGCCGGCGACGTTTACTTTTTCATCGCCATTAATGCGGGCAACCGGCACAAAGACGTGCAGTGGGCCGCCGCCCAGGCCGCCAACTTCGACGTAACGCTGACCGACATCTCCGACGAGACATACATGCTCGCTTTTCAAGGCCCGCAAGCCCCGGCCATCCTCAACCGGCTGACGCAGGCCAATCTGGAAACCGTGCCGCGCTTTACAGCGCTGCACGACACCCTCTTTGGCGTGCCGGTTCTGCTAGGCCGCACCGGCTACACCGGCGAAGATGGCTTCGAGCTGTATTTCCCGGCCGAACACGCCGTGACCATCTGGGAAGGCATCTTGCAAACCGGCCAGGCCGATGGCGTGCTGCCAATCGGGTTGGCGGCGCGGGACAGCCTGCGTTTTGAGCCATGTATGCCGCTCTACGGCCACGAGCTGTCGCCCACCATTTCCCCGGTCGAGGCGCGGCTGACGTTTGCCGTCAGTTTCGACAAAGCCTTCATTGGCCGCGACGCGCTGCTGAAGCAAAAGCTGGAAAAACCGGCGCGGGTGTCGGTGGGCATCGAACTGCTGGAACGTGGGGTGATGCGCGAAACGTATCCGGTTTATGGCAACGGCCGTGAAGTCGGTGTCGTCACCAGCGGCATGTTTTCACCCACCACGGGGCGCTATCTGGGCATGGCCCTGGTCGCCACCGAATTCTCGGCCATCGGCACGGAACTGGATGTGCTGGTGCGCGACAAAACCAAGAAGGCGAAGGTGGTGAAACGGCCGTTTTACACCCCCGCCTATCGTTAAAAAATCATACTCAACGATTGGGCCAATCTTGAAGATTGGCCCAATCTGAGGAACACACAACCCATGAGCATCAGAAAAGAAGAAGAACATCTCAAACTATTTCTGCCCGGTCCCACCGAAGTCCGGCCAGAAATCCTCGACGCCCAGGCCAACTGGATGATCGGCCACCGGATGCCCGAAGCCATCCAGCTTTTTGGGCGCATTCAACCCAAGCTGCGTCAGGTATTTCACACCCAATACCGCGTCTACGTCGCCGCCGCCTCTGGGACGGGCATGTGGGAAGCCGCCAGCCGTAATTGTGTGGCGCACAAAGTGCTGCACTGCACCAACGGCTCCTTTGGCGACCGTTGGATCGAAGTGTCGCAAACCAACGGCAAAGAAGTGGACGTGCTGGACGTGGAATGGGGTAAGCCTGTCTTGCCGGAAATGGTCGTCGAGCGGCTGGCCGCCGGTGGCTTCGACGCCGTGGCGCTGGTGCAGAACGAGACCAGCGTCGGCGTGGCGAATCCGGTGCAAGAGATTGCCACGGCCGTGCGCCAGCTACCCGGCGGCCAGGACATCACCATCATGGTAGACGCCGTCAGTGGGCTGACCGGCATGGCGATGGAACCCGACCTGTGGGACCTGGACATCGTGCTCACCTCCAGCCAGAAAGCGTTCGCCCTGCCGCCGGGGCTGGCCTTCGCCTCCGTCTCCGACCGCGCTTTGGAAAAGGCCAAAACCATTCCCTACCGCGGTTACTACTTTGATTATGTCACGTTAGAAAAATATCTGGTCAAAGACCAGACTCCAGCGACGCCGGCCATCTCCCTGCTGTATGCGCTGGATATGCAGCTAGACGCCATCCTGGCCGAAGGGCTGGAGGCGCGCTGGGCGCGCCATCTGGCGATGCGCGACCTGGTGGTGCGCTGGGCCAAAGCCCGCGGCTTCCAGCTTTTTGCCGAAGAAGCCTATGCCTCCCCCACCGTGACGACGATTGTCAACGCGCATGGTCTGGTGGTGAAAGATCTGAATGCCTTCTTGCGGCAGCGGGGCATGGTCGTCTCCAATGGCTACGGCAAATTGAAGGACAAATGCTTCCGCATCGGCCACATGGGCGACTGGCAGACGACCGATATTGAGGAACTGCTGGTCAATATGGATGGCTATTTGCAGTTATTAGATTTGTCCAATCTTTGAGATTGGACAAATCTTGCCTATGCACCATGATTGATTTGCTCTTGCGCGACGTGGTTACGGCCGTTTCCCCTCAACCGGTCTCTGTGGCTGTGCATGACGGCCGTATCCTGGCCGTCGGTCCAGACCTGGATTATGCGGCCAGGCGGGAAGTGGCGGGGAACGGCCGTTACCTCAGCCCCGGTTTTGTGGAAAGCCACCTGCACCTGGACATCGCCCTGAGCAATGACGCCCAACGACCCGGCCGCCCCGAACCCTACGTCTCCATGCCCGCCCTCAACGCGGCTATCGAGCGCCGTCGCCGGGCGTTTACCCATCAAGACATTGTGGAACGGGCCACAGCCGCTTTACAACTGGCGCAACGGCATGGCGTAACGGCCGTGCGCGCCCAATGCCACCTGGACACCGAAATCGGCCTCAAGCACATCGTCGCCTTGCAAGCCGTCAAAGAAGCCGTCGCCGATTGGCTGACCCTGCAAATTGTCGCCTTCCCGCAGCAAGGGCTGCTGCGCGACCCGCGCACGCTGGACTTGTTCCGCGAAGCCTTCCAATGTGGCGCCGACGTGATGGGCGGCGCGGCCAACATCGAAAGCGGCTTCACCATGCAGGCCCACATAGACGCCGCCTTCGCCCTGGCGATGGAACTGGGCCGCGACCTGGACATCCACGCCGATTTGAGCCTGAAACCAGACGTGGCCCTGGACGAGTTAGAGGTCGTCCACATCGCCCGGCGCACCATCGAATATGGCTACCAGGGGCGCGTCACCGTCGGCCACGCCTGCACGCTCGATTCGGCGTCGCCGGAGGTGGCGGCGCAGGCCATCGCCCTGCTGAAGGAAGCGGACATTACTGTCACCAGCCAGCCCGACCTGTACCGGCTAGGGCGCGAAGACCGGCAGCACGTGCGGCGCGGCCTGACGCGGGTGAAGGAACTGCTGGCCGCCGGGGTGAACGTGACGTATGCCTCGAATAATGTAAGGGATGCGTTACGGCCGTTTGGCAACCTGGACATGCTGGAAGAA
>CALFEW010001004.1 GCA_937958365.1 uncultured Chloroflexota bacterium
GATTGACTCCATTTTGGGCCACAGCGGGTTAGCCATTGCCAATTGCCAATTGGCAATTGGCAATTGGCAATTGACAATTGTCAATTAAAGCCTTTCCACCAGCCAGGCCGCTAAATCGGCGACGACTTGTTGGTAATGAATATCGTTGTGTGATTCGTGGTAGCCGCCTTCGTAGGCAATGTAGGTTTTGTCTTTCGCGGCGACGTTGTCAAAGAGACGGCGGGAATCCACCAGCGCGGTAATGGGATCGGCCGTGCCGTGGATCATGAGCAGGGGCAGCCGCAGGGTATGGGCATTGGTCTGGCAGTAAACGGCCGTATCCATCACCTCCGTTGCCAGCCGCGCCGTGCCTTTGCCATGCACCAGCGGATCGCTCTGATACGCCTTTACTTCCTGCGGGTCACGAGAGATGCCATTCACGTCCAGGCCCGTCTCCATGCTGAACGTCGGCCAGACGCGGGAAAGAAGGCGGCTGATTTGCAGCAAAATGGGCGAAACGCCGACGCTGCCCACGGCCGGCGCGGAAGCGATGACGCCGCGCAGCCCTTCCGGGTGATGTAACACGTAATCCAAAGTAATCAGGCCGCCCAGGCTGTGGCCCATGACGAAGAGCGGTAGGCCAGGATTTGCGGCGGCGGCCAACTGCACAAAGGCGCGCACATCGCCGCGAAAATCGGCCATGCTGTTCACGTAACCGCGCTGGCCCGGCGAACGGCCGTGTCCCCGATGGTCCAGGGCATAGACGGCAAACCCCTGCGGGACCAGATGGTTAACCACATGTTTATACCGGCCGCTGTGCTCCCCGTGCCCATGCACAATAACCAACACGCCCCGCGCCAAATCATCCGGCTGCCAACATTGATAATAAAGGGCCAGGCCCTCGCTGCCACTAAACGTACCTTCTTGATGCTGCATAACACTCTCCCTGTTTAATCGTCAATCGTCAATTCCGCCGATGGACACACGTCGTTCAGCGGGCAAGCCGGGCAGTCTGGACGGCGCGCATGGCACAGGCGACGGCCGTGAAAAATCAGCAGGTGCGAGATTTCGATCCAGGACTGGCGCGGCACAACAATCATTAAGTCTTGCTCTACTTTAACCGGGTCAACGGCCGTAGTCAGGCCCAGACGGGCGGCTAACCGCTTGACGTGAGTATCTACCGTAATGCCTTCAGCCTGCTGATAAATTTCGCCCAAAACCACGTTGGCCGTTTTACGGGCCACGCCGGGCAGCCGCGTCAGGGCAGCCATATCGTTGGGAACCTCGCCGCCATGCTCGTGCAGAATGGTCTGCGCGGCTTCTTGAATGTAGCGCGCTTTTTGCCGGTAAAAGCCGGTAGAGTGAATGGCTTCTTCCAGTTCCTCCCGGTCGGCGGCGGCAAAATCGGCGGTGGTGGGATACCTGGCAAATAGGGTGGGCGTCACCAGATTGACACGCGCGTCTGTGCATTGGGCCGAGAGGATGGTGGCGACCAGTAGCTGTATGGGCGTGTGGTACGCGAGTTCGCAATGCGCGTCCGGGTAAGCCTGCCGTAATCGTTGCAAAAGTTGGGGGATGGGAACGGCCGTTTTCCGGCTCGCTTTGTTTGCTTCAATCATTGCCTCGTTGTCCATATTCCAGAGCAAATCTGCCTGCTATGATGATACCCACCTTTGCAGTCAGCACCAAGAGACGAAGCCCATATGGTAAGCGTTACAGGAATCGCCCAGACCGTACACGCAACAAAAGCGACGCCTACCCAGCCGATATGTACCATAGACGAAATTTCACGGGAAATTACAATAACTTATATACGCATGTGGCTTTGGATTTTGACGTTTAGATTCTGAAAAGAACAAAGAGTAAATCAATGTATTGGTATCTAACTATATTCAGCTTATTACTCCTGTTTGCCGCGGCCACTTCCACGATTATCGCCCTTTATGCCTGGAAAAGACGACCGGTTCCCGGTTCTGTGGCCTTTGCCATCGCCATGCTGGCCATCACCCAATGGTCGCTGGCGTTTTTGTTGCACATCGTTAGCGTAGACGCCGTCAACAAACTGGCCTGGGTCAAATTTCAATATGTCGGCATTCTCATTCTACCGATTGCCTGGTTGGTTTTTACCCGGCAATACACAGGCCGGCCCGTCAAATGGGCTTCCCGACAAGCGATTTTCGTAGCTATTTTCTCGTTGGTCACCTTTGTCCTCATTCTGACCAGCGAAGCGCATGGTTTGTTTTGGCAAGATGTCCGGTTGATTACGTTTGGCGGGATGCCGGTTCTCACCTTTACGCCATCGTGGTGGTACTGGCTGAATCTGGCGTTTTTGTATGGCTGTTACCTGGCCGGTTCATTAATGATCATGACCAGCCCGAAGTATGA
The DNA here is from genome assembly GCA_937958365.1 of uncultured Chloroflexota bacterium. Taxonomy (GTDB): domain Bacteria; phylum Chloroflexota; class Anaerolineae; order Promineifilales; family Promineifilaceae; genus Leptovillus. The sequence goes on from CALFEW010001004.1 coordinate 2,365, forward strand.
GATCGCCTCGCTTTATCCGCATCAGGCTTTCTTTTTGGTTCTTGCGTTGTCGCTGCCCTGGTTTGCGTTGGCGCTGCATTTTGCCGGCCTGAATGCCATCAACCTGATGCCCCTGGCTTTTGCGTTGAGCAGCATTGTCATCGCCCGTTTTGTCTTGCGGTTTCGTTTTGTCAAAAAGACGCCCCTGGCCCAATGTCCCATTGTCAACAACCTGGAAAATGGTGTGTTGGTGCTGGACCAGGCGCAGACAATTGTGGATGCGAACCCGGTGGCATTGCGAATTTTGCAACGGCCGTTCGCCGACCTGATCGGCCGTCCCTTAAAGGAAGTCTGGTCTGACCTGGCCGCCCAATATGAGGCTATCGCCGAAAAACCACGCGATGTCGTCCGTCTCGGAAACGAGGAGGTTCGGTATTATGAGGCGAGTCTCTCTCGCCTGCTCGACTGGCGCAAACTGCCCTCCAACCACGTGCTGACTTTGTACGACATTACCTACCGCAAGCAGGCAGAAACGCTGCGCAATGACGTCACCCGCTCTTTGATCCACGACTTACGTTCACCGACGAGCAATTCCTTGTTTGCTTTGCAAATGCTGCGCGGCAGCCTGGAGCTAGACCCGGCTTCGCCCGACAATAAGCATCTGGTAGACATCATGTTTACGAGTACAGAAAAGGTGCTGCACCTGATCAACAGCATGTTGGACGTGGATCGGATGGAAAATGGGAAGTTGCCGGTAAACTGCACGGCCGTTTCGCTGGACAATGTCATCCGGCGTGTTGTTGAAGGACAATCTGCCCACGCCCACCAGAAGCAAATTCGTATGCAATATTACATTCCCCAAGACCTGCCACCGGCCTGGGTAGACGCCAATTTGCTAGAACGCATCCTGCAAAACCTGGTAGACAACAGCCTGAAATTTTCGGCCGTCGGTGGCATGGTGGTGATTACGGCCGTTCCCGTGCCCGACATTGTGAAAGGAAAAACCCACCTGGAAGTATCCGTCAGCGACGATGGGCCGGGCCTATCGCCAGACCTGGCCCACACCGCCTTCGACAAATTTGTCACCGGTGACAGCGAAGCCAGCGGTTCCGGCCTGGGCCTGGCGTTTTGCCAGACGGCCCTGGCGGCGCATGGCGAGCAAATTTGGGCCAGCAACAACCCGGACAGCGGCGTTACCTTCACGTTTTCCCTGCCCATTGCCCCGATTGCCTATAAAGACACAAAATTCGGCACGGCCGTTAACGGCGAATCCAACGTCTTCTACCAGAGTTCCCGTTTTATCCAGGCGCAACCAGAATTGGCTGCCTACGGCCGTTAAGACCATTCGGCCAACAAGACCCAAATCTGTAGACATGTCATGCTGAGGTCCCCCGAAGCATCCCGCTCCTCTGGGGTGAA
>CALFEW010001005.1 GCA_937958365.1 uncultured Chloroflexota bacterium
GTAACCTTTGGTGTGATCAAACTTTTCCACAGCGCGCAGCAAACCGACGTTGCCTTCCTGCACCAAATCCAACAGGTGAATGCCGCGACCCATGTAGCGTTTGGCGACGCTGACCACCAGGCGCAAATTGGCCCGCGTCAGGTTGACTTTGGCTTCTTCGGCCAGGTGGTAGATCATGAATTCGTTGTATTTGAGGGCTACGTCGTCCTCTTCCATGCGGGCATGGAAGAATTCTACGTCGGGGAGACGGCCGTTTTCAGCATAATACTCACCTATCATCCGAGACCGGTTGACGGGCAGCAAATACAGGGCGGTGAACACGGAAAAGCAGCTTTCGGCCAACTCGGTCCAGACTTCGTCCTGGCCCCAGTTGCCATCGTTGAGGTAAGAGCGGATGTAGGAATGACGGCCGTCTTGCCAGCTTTGCCGCAAGTGCTGCGCCTCATCAACCAGCCGCGTAAAATCAGGGGATTCCACGTGCAGCTTCACGCCGGCAGCCAGAACCCGCTGCCAGCTATCCAGAAGCTCCGCGTAATTAGCGATCATCAGGCGGAAATGAACTCTTGGCCCTTCGGCTTCCTCACCAACCAGCGTTTTGGTTAACCGGTCCATTTCGGCGGCGGCCTTCAACTGTGTGGACAGCCAGATTTCCTGTTCAGACGTCAACAGCGGAACCTGACCGATTTCCTTTAAATAGGTATGAACCGGATCGTCTTCAGCATCACCGCCAAAATAAGCGCCATCATCCATATCGTCCAGAGAATCATCCAGGCCGGGCTTGAGCAAGTTGGAGGCTTCGCCCAGATCGTCTATGGTTTCGCCAGACGCGGAAACGACCCGAATTCCCATCTTTTGCAGCCGATCATACAGTTGGCCCGCCTGATCTTCGTCGGCCGTAGCCAAAATCGCTTGAACATCCGATTCGTTGATCTGTCTGGACCGGCGTGCTTTCTTGACGAGCGCCTCAATGTCTAAAAAGGGTTCTTCGTCTTCGGGCAAATCATCTAATTCTTCATCCAGGTTGGGTTCTAAATCCATCTTATCCGCCTATTGGAAATCTTTACTGAAAGCGCCCTCAATATCTGCCGAGGGCGGCATCTTCTGCACGACGACGGCTGGTTGCCGACATGCCATTCTTGGCCTGATCAAGTCGTTTTTTGGTTACGGACAACTCTTGCAATCGGGCCAAATATTCCTGGTAAGAATCCGGATCGCCCTGTAGTTTGGCATCGGCCACAAACCGTTGTAAGTCCGTTCGTAGTTGTCGCACTTTTTCAATGCGCCAATCGAGAACAGCGAGAACGAGTTGATCGGCCAGGCGATCGAGATTGGCATCGAGTGTGGGGGCCAGAGATTGCAGGTATTGCACCCGATCCAGCAAGGGAAGGTCTAAACTATCGCACAAATCCTGAACTGTGACAAACGAACCACGGTGGATCCATTGGGACATGTGCTGCCATAGGGCGCGGTCTTCAGTGGCCGTGAAATCGCCCGTTCCCACAACCGGCTGGTCGGCCTGGTAGAGGATTTGATTCACGTCGGCCAGGG
>CALFEW010001006.1 GCA_937958365.1 uncultured Chloroflexota bacterium
TGGCGGTGGGGGTGATGTCACCGGGAAATTCTTCTTCTTTTTCCGGTGTTGGGGTGGCGTTGCGGTCAACGGCCGTTGGCACAAATACCGTTGGCGGCACGGGAACGGCCGGTGGCTCTGTCACGGCAATTTCCGGCGCTTCAGTTTCAACGAGAATTGGCGACTCCTCCGGCGTCCCTTCGATGACCACGTCATCCCCTGTGGTTGGCGTCAGCGTGACGCGGGCAAGCTGGCTGGGATTGATCAGGCGCGTCACGTCCAGATACCAGAAATCCTTGGGCACGGCCTGTTTGCCACAGCCCACCGGCCCCTGCCAATGTTGCACCTTGCCCAACACCGTCATCGTCAGGCCGGGAGGGAACAATTCGTACAATGGGCCATCAAAACCGCCGGCCTGGATGATCGCCTCGCCGTCTTGCAGCGTCCAGGTTGCCGGAGAAGGGTGCGGATCATGCCCGCACACCAGACGCGGCAGGCGGCCAAACTGCCCGGTCACCTGCACCAATGCGCCTTCAAAAAACTCCGGGTTCTCCAGCAGATCGGGCAGGCTGATAGGGATGCCCTGCGCGCCGACCGGCACAACCGGCAGCGTGCCCAGCGCCGGCAGGGTAGGAAATGGCGTTGGTGTTGGTTTTTCGCCGCTCTGGCAGCCAGGGAAAGCCAAGATCAGGAGCAGCAGGAGAAACAGCGCGTGTTTTTTCATAAGCCAAAGGTTTTATCTGCCCGGCAAAGCGGTTATGATCGCGTCGGGCCGGATGCTTTTCTGACCTAATGATACCAGAAGCACACGCGAGAAAGGAATAAAACATGAATTATGACGACGACGTTTATGGTTCCATCACCATTGAGGAACCGGTTTTGCTGGATTTGATGGCTTCGGCCACGCTGGAACGGCTGCATGGGGTGTTGCAGCATGGGGTGAGCGGCCTCATTGGCGTGACGGAACCGGTGACGCGCTTTGAGCATTCGGTGGGGGCGATGCTGCTGGTACGCCGCCTGGGCGGCTCGCTGGCGGAGCAAATCGCCGCGCTGCTGCACGACGCCAGCCACACGGCCTTCAGCCACGTCATGGATTACGTGTTCGACGGCCACGACAGCCAGAGCTACCACGACGAGAAGAAGGAGGAATTTCTGGCGCAAACCGACACGCCGGAGATTCTGGCGCGGCATGGCTACGACTGGCGCGATTTTTTGCATGAGGAGAACTTTCCGCTGCTGGAGCAGCCTGCGCCGCGGTTGTGCGCCGACCGGCTGGATTATTTTTTGCGCGACGCGCAGGGGTTGGGGCTGGCAACGGCCGTGCAAATCCAATCAGCCCTGGCCCATCTGGTGGTGGGTAACGGCCGTATCGCAACCAACTCCCTGGCCGCCGCCCAATGGCTCGGCTACACCTTCATCGCCGCCGACGACGCCAGTTGGGCCAACTTCCGCGAAGTGGGACTCTATGAACTGACCGCCCAGGCCATCCGGCGCGGGCTGGAAATTGGGGCCATCGCCGAAGCCGACATCTGGGGAACCGACAAGCCTTTCTGGGCCAGACTGCACGCCCACCCGGACGCCCAACTGCAAGCCACGCTGCGTCTGGTTAGCCCGGACACCGGCTTCGCCTGGGATGAAGACAACCCCACTTTCTGGGTTAGCACCAAGCTGCGGGCCATAGACCCGGATGTGGTGCTGGCAGATGGGCAGCTCGCTCCGCTCTCTTTCCTGGACCCCGACTTCGCCCGCCATCGGGCGGCTTATTTACATAATAAACAGGGCAAATGGCCCATGCGCGTCATTCCGCCCCACGTATAGGAGTTATTATCACCACGGAGTCACGGAGATCACGGAGGATTTAAAGGGTCAAGATCGGCGCCCTTCGTGCCTCCGTGGTGCAACCTTAATTTTTCGATTATAAACTATTCAGGTTGGCTTATTGCTTTTTCTTTACTCATTTATTACAATTTGTTTATTATCCCAACCAGGCAGGGCAAGCGCATGAACGGAACGCTGGACGAAATTGACCGGGCTTTACTGACTTATTTGCAGGAAGATGCCCGCATCAGCAATGCAGAACTGGCCCGGCGCGTAGAACTTTCCCCGCCCGGTTTGCAGAAACGCATCCGCAAGTTGGAAGAGGCCGGCGTCATTGACAAATATGTGACGCTGGTGAACCATGAAGCGGTGGGTTATGACATGATGTGCATTGTGCAGGTGACGCTGGCGCGCCACGACCCAACGGCCGTTGCCGCCTTTCGCCAGGCCGTCAAAGAGATGCCCGAAGTGTTAGAAGGCTACCATCTCACCGGCGAGTCCGATTACCTGCTGAAAGTCATCGTGCGCAACCGCAAACACCTGGAACAATTCATCCTGGAAACCCTGACTCCCGTCCCCGGCATGGACAAAATCCACACCAGCCTCGTCCTCAGCGAGATTAAAACCACAACGGCCGTGCCCCTGTAAAATTGTCAATCGTTAACTTTCAATGGTCAATTGTCAACGTAAGAGGCGTTGGCATGTGACCGTTGATCATTGACCATTGACCATTCGCAATTGACCATTATGATTCTTCCCGCTCCCCCCCATTCCCTGGTCCTGGCCGATTGGACCCACACCATGAGCCGCTCCGTGCTGCGGCAGATGATCGCCATTACGGCGCGGCCGGGCATTTTGTCCTTTGCCGGCGGGCTGCCCGACCCGGCGCTCTTCCCGGCGGCCGATTACGCTGCCGCGCTGCAAAGCGTCCTGACCGCCGACCCCAAGGCGCTGCAATACGGCCCGCCGCTGCACTCCCTCAAAATCCACATCGTCGAATTGATGGCTGAGCGCGGCGTGCATTGCACCCCGGAGCAGGTTTTCCTGACCACCGGCGCGCAGCAAGGCTTGGACATCCTCAGTCGGCTTTTCTTGAATCCTGGCGGCGACGTGCTGCTGGAAGAGATCGTCTACCCCGGCATTCAGCAAACCATCGCCCCTTACCGCCCGCACATTTTGCCCATCCCCACAGACCTGGAAACGGGCATAGACGTGGACGTGGTGGAACACTATCTGGCGGACGGCGCGCGCCCGGCCTTTTTGTATATCATCCCCGACGCCCACAATCCGCTCGGCGTCAGCGTCAGCCCGGACAAGCGGCAGCGGCTGGTGGCCCTGGCCCGCGCCTACGGCCTGCCCATCATCGAAGATGACCCTTATGGCTTTTTGCATTATGATGCTCACATCGAACCGCCTTTGCGCGCCCTCGATGATGAATGGGTCTTTTACCTCGGCTCTTTTTCCAAAATTCTGGCCCCGGCGCTGCGCCTGGGCTGGATGATTGCCCCGGAAGCGCTGATTAGCAAACTGACCGTCATCAAAGAGGCGGGCGACCTGGAATCGTCGGCGCTGACGCAGCGGGCGGTGGCCGCGTATCTGGACGCCGGTCTTTTGCCGGCCCACCTGGAGCGGCTGCGGGACGAATACGGCCGTCGCCGGGACGCCATGTTACAAGCCCTCTACCACCATTTCCCCGCCGAAGCCCGCTGGACGGTTCCATCGGGCGGCATGTTTGTGTGGGTGGAACTGGCGGAAGGGGTGGATACGGCCGTGTTGTTGGAAACGGCCGTTCACGAAGCCCAGGTCGCCTTCATCCCCGGCGCGGCATTCACCGTGCCCGGCCACAGCGCACCCAATTGTCTGCGCCTCAACTTCTCGAACTGCACTCCAGACCGCATCGAAGAGGGCATCGCCCGCCTGGCCGACGTCATCAAGTAAGCGAGTGGCGAGTGGCGAGTAGCCGTAGCCCGAAGTCCGTATACCGTATTCCGTAGGCCGCTACCTCTGGTAAACGCCAACGGAATACGGTATACGGATTACCGAACACGGGTAAGAGTGGCAAGTTCTCTTACCCGCTACCGGCAACTTGCAACCCGCCATCCGACGCTTTTATCCCCTATTTTCAAGGAGAACAAGTCATGTCTGAAGATTTCATGCCGATAAAAGGAATGGATCACGTGGAGTTTTATGTGGGCAATGCCCGGCAGGCGGCGCATTTTTACCGCACCGGCTTCGGCTTTGCCCACACCGCCTACAGCGGCCTGGAAACAGGCAACCGCGAAACGGCCTCCTACGTGCTGGAGCAAGGCGCCATCCGCCTGGTACTCACGGCCGCGCTCGGCCCGGACCATGCCATCGCCCGGCACGCCCACCTGCACGGTGACGGCGTGGGGGTCATCGCCATGAGCGTGCCGGACGCCGCCCACGCCTACCGGGAGACAACAAAACGGGGGGCGACGGGGGCCATTGCGCCAACGGCCGTGGAAGACGACCACGGCGTTTATCGCTACAGCGCGATCCGCGCCTATGGTGATACGCTCATCAAATTCGTGGACCGCAGCGATTACCACGGCCCGTTTGCGCCGGGGTATGCCGCCCGCAACGGCGCAGCCCAATCAGAAAACGGCAAGGGCAAGTTTGCCCACAAAGGTCTGGGGCTGGCCCACATTGACCACATCGTCGGCAATGTGGAATTGGGGGCGATGAACCGCTGGGTGGCCTTCTTCGCCAACACAATGGGCTTCTCGCAGCTCGTTCATTTCGACGACGAGGACATTTCCACCGAATATTCGGCGCTGATGTCTAAGGTGATGCAGGACGGCACGGGCAAGGTGAAGTTCCCCATCAACGAACCGGCCGAAGGCAAGAAGAAGTCGCAAATTCAGGAGTATCTGGATTATTACTATGGGCCGGGCGTGCAGCATCTGGCGCTTTCGACGGGGGATATTGTAACGGCCGTTACCCAACTGCGCGATAACGGCATCGAATTCCTGCGCGTGCCCAACACCTACTACGAAGACCTGGAAGAGCGCGTCGGCCACATTGACGAACCGATTGACAAGCTGGCCGAACTCGGCGTGCTGGTGGACCGCGACGAGGAGGGCTACCTGCTGCAAATCTTCACCCGGCCGGTCGAAGACCGCCCCACCATCTTCTACGAAATCATCGAACGCCACGGCAGCCGCGGCTTCGGCAAAGGCAACTTCAAAGCCCTCTTCGAGTCCATCGAACGCGAACAAGCCCTACGTGGGAATTTATAGGAGAATGGGACGCGGATGAACGCGGATGCAGCGAATAGACGTGGATTTTTTGTGAAGGGTGCTGCTCGTTCGAGGAAGTTTATAAGAGAATGGGACGCGGATGAACGCGGATGCAGCGGATAGACGCGGATTTTTGTGAAGGGTGCTGCTCGTTGACAGGTCATTGAGGGAATAGAATTGGACGTGATTTTCAATGGTGCATGGTAACTATTGATTTTCAACAACTTATCGGCGAAAATTCGCCGCATCTGCGTTTATCCGCGTCCAATTAAGGCTTCACAGGAGGGATTTCAATGAACCAAAGCCTGCCCCAAAAAGAGAAGCTGTTACACGAGGAAAAAACGAGGGTGATATTGCAAGCGTTTTATCACGTTTACAATAAGCTTGGTTATGGCTTTCTCGAGAGAATCTACGAAAATGCACTGGCACATGAATTAAGCAAACGTGGCTTTACCGTTGCCCAACAGTTGGCAATTGATGTTTATTACGATGGCCTGGTGATGGGGCAGTATTTTGCAGACCTGGTTGTAGACAACTGTGTGATTTTGGAACTGAAAGCGGCCGACCAAATAAACCCACAACATACAGCGCAGCTTCTAAACTACCTTAAAGCTACGGATATCGAAGTGGGTCTGCTGTTAAACTTTGGTCCAGAACCTCAGTTCAGGCGCAAAGCATTTGCCAACGAACGCAAAATTCATCCCACAAAAAATCCGCGCTAATCCGCTGCATCTGCGTTCATCCGCGTCCAATTCCGGAGGAAAACGAATATGACTTACTATTACAAAATGGGGGAGATTCCGCATAAGCGGCATACGCAGTTTCGGCAGCCGAACGGCCGTCTCTATCACGAAGAGGTGATGGGTATTCATGGCTTTGCCGGGATACAGTCTATTTTGTACCACCTGAACCCGCCAACGGCCGTAGCCCGCATCCCCGCCGCCCTGCCCGCGCAAATCGCCTACGAAGACACAGGCCCTTTGCGGCCGCGCCATCTGCGGGCTGCGCCGGTGGCCGAGGGTGGCAATGCG
>CALFEW010001007.1 GCA_937958365.1 uncultured Chloroflexota bacterium
TGACAATGGCTAATTCCTGGCCGAAATGACCCACCATGATGTTGCCCAGGATTTTTTGTTGTTGAATGACACCGGCGACGCCACCGGCATACGCATAAGCGTCTGTCTGGCTGGCGATGAAGCGGGTTGTGCCGGCGGGAATGCCTGTGGGGCTATTGGCGTATTCGGCGGCGTGGCGCAGGGTGTTTTCGGCCAGGGGCAGCAGTGTGCCGTCGCCGACGGTGGTGAGGGGGGGGGTGTCGTTGGCGCAGCCATCTTCGGCCAGGCGGTCCAGGACGGCCAGGGCGGCGACGCTGGTGGTGGTGGCCGGGCCTGTCAGGCTGGCGCGCCCCAGGCTGACGTGTAACTGGCTGGCGCTCTCAATGGCGCGCCCAACCTGGCCTTTCAGGGCGGTGTAACCGGCTAACGGCCGTAACCCCGGCCCTTCTCGCTGCGCCAACCGACGGCTGAGCGCCACAATCAGCAGAGCGACGAACGCGATGATCACGATTGGCAGCAGGTTGCTCATGGGGTGTCAGCCTCCAACCGGTTGACCAGCGCCGCCACCGCCGCCGGGTCTTCCAGCAGCCGGGCGGTTTGCCGGATTGTCTCGCGGTCCATCATTAAAGAAAGCGCCGGTTCAGCCAGCCACAACAGTTGCCCGCCTAAAAAAGCCAGCGGGCTGCCGGCTTCCAAAGCAATGAGCGCCGGCAGCCGTAAACCTCGCCGACCAAAAGCAGCGGCCAGTTGGTCAATGAACGTGTCCTGGTTAGTTGAAGTCTGATCAGGCAATCCCTGATTCATGGCACACTCTATTTGCTGCCAAAATGAGCTTTCACTGCCAGACGTTTATGTCTATGCCCAGCATCTCTTACAATAGTTAACGTAACATAATATGTTTGGCGCGAGTATAACACGTTTATATGAGGGTGTAAAGCATGGATACCGGCATATACAAGAGGAGGGCGGCCTGTACCACTCGACGAAACAGGGTACAATTCTACGCCTCAAGGAATCGAAGGATATGGCTGGCCCCAATAGGCTATTGGTACTATGAAGATGGCTGACCGATTGGCAAACCACGCGCAGCCTCGGCTGTTTTAGGTGAGGGCAATGAAGATAAAGGTGATTCTTAATCCGGCGGCCGATAACGGCCGTGCCGGACAATACCACGCCAAAATACTCCAGGCCGCCGAACCATTTGGTGGTCTGGAAATCGTTCTCGCGGAGCGGCCCGGCCATGCGGTAGACCTGGCGCGGCAGGCAGCCGAGGCTGGCTATGATGTCGTGGTGGCCGCCGGTGGTGATGGCACGGTGCATGAAGTGGTGAATGGCCTTTTTGCCGCCGGGAAGCCGTCGGCCAGATTGGGTGTTATCCCGCTGGGTTCCGGCAACGATTTTGCTTTTTGCACGGGGCTGGCGCAAGATTGGGCCACGGCCGTTCCCCGCCTGTTTTCCGGCCAAAGCCGCCTGGTGGACCTGGCCCGAATTGAAGATGAAAACGGCCGTGCCCAATTCTTCGACAACAACTTTGGCCTGGGTTTCGACGCCCGTGTGGTGGTGCAAACCCAGAAAATCACCCGCCTTCACGGGTTCATCAAATATTTAACGGCCGTGTTGCACAGCATCGCCTTTTATTACCACACGCCGCGCCTGGAAATGGATTTTGATGGCGAACTGGTGGCGCAGCCTGTTTTGTTCCTGGCGATGGGCGTCGGGCGGCGGGGCGGTGGTGGTTTTCTGCTCACCCCAGACGCGCAGCAGAATGACAATCTGATTGATAGCTGTCTGGTGAGTCCTATCGGCCGTTTGACGATGTTGGGCATGTTGGTGCAGGCGATCAAGGGAACCCACGTTCACAGCCGTCACGTCACCATGCGCCGCAGCCAGCGGATCATTATCCAACTGAAAGACCCGGCCCCCATCCATGTGGATGGCGAAATGTTTGCCTATCCCGAAGAAAATATCCGCCAGGTCGTCATCACAAGCATCCCCGCCGCTCTGGAAGTGGTGGGCTGAAAACGCAGCCTCCCGGAGATTTATCGTTACAGAAGTTTGCCATAAGCGTTGGTGCACCACAATGAATGAAAATCCACAGATTGCACAGATGACACGGATTTTCTTTTTTCTCTGCGTCTTTGCGCCTCTGCGTTGAATTATTTTCGTAGGAGAAGTTTATGCGTTCGCTGGAACAAGCCCTTCAGGATCATGATTTAATTGTCTTGCGCGTTATCGGTGAGTGGTGGGAGATGGATTTGACCGGGCTGGACAAGGCGGCCTGCGCCAAAACGTTGGCCCAGGCGTTGGCCCAGTTGGATATGCCGCAAGAATTGATGTACCTGTCGCCGGAAGAGGCGGCGCCGCTGCAAGAATTGATCCAGGCGGGAGGGCAGGTGCCGGTAGCCACCCTCAGCCGGTCGCATGGCGAAGTGCGCCTGATGGGGCCTGGCCGTCTGGAGCGCGAGGAGCCGTGGTTTGATCCGGTCAGCCCGGTGGAGTCGTTGTGGTATCGCGGCTTTTTGTTTCGTGGCTTTGACGAGACGACTGAGGGGCTGATTGAGTTTTATTATTTGCCGGACGAATTGTTGGCCCAATTTCCCCAGGCGGGCAGTAAAACGGCGGAGGCCACGGCCGTTTCCCTCACCCCTTCTCTCCACGCTGTGTCCGCGCCTAAAACGGTGAACACGGCCGTTCACGACGCCGTTGACGACCTGACCACTTTGCTGGCGGCGGCGCAAATCACCAATCTGGGGCCGGACACGTTGGCCGGGATACGGCCGTTGCTCGGCGACGCCAACCCCGACCGGCTCTCTTTGCTTATGACGCTGGCCGACGAAATGGGCCTGCTGCGCCAGACGGACAATGTGCTGCGCCCCACTCGCACGGCCGTTGCCTGGCTCAAACAAAGCCGCGAAGCCCAACTGCGCGACATGGCCGAAGCGTGGAGCGGTTCCATCTGGAACGACCTGTGCCACACGCCAGGGCTGCGCTGCGAAGGCGAAGGCTGGAGCAACGACCCCATCCTGGCGCGCACGACGCTGCTGGACCATCTACCGCGCAGCCGGGAGTGGTATCGCCTGACGGACCTGGTGGCCCAAATCAAAGACAACGACCCAGACTTTCAACGGCCGGATGGCAATTATGACACCTGGTACATCCGCGATCTGGCCGGTGACGCCTACGTGACCAGCTTTACCAATTGGGAGCTGGTGGAAGGGCGGCTGCTCCGTTTTTTGGTGCAGGGGCCGCTGGCCTGGCTGGGTCTGGTGGAAACCGGCTTTGACGGCGACGAGTTGTTTCGTCTGACGGCGCGGGCGTTGGGCTGGCTGCAAGGTCAGACGCCGCCCGCCGACGAAGTGCGCGTGCCGTTGGTGGTGCAGGCCGACGCCAGCATCCTTGTGCCGCACAATGCAGATCGTTATCAGCGGTTCCAGGTGGCGCGAATTAGCGAGGCGGAGCCAACGGCCGTCGGGCAGCCTTATCTTTATCGCCTGACGCCGGCGGCGCTGGCCGTGGCCCAGCAGCAGGGCATTGCCGCCGACCGCATATTGCAGTTTTTGGCGGACGCCAGTGGACGGCCGTTGCCGGCCAGTGTCAAGCGTGCGGTGACGCGCTGGGCGGAGCGTGGGGTGGAAGGACGGTTGGAAACGGCCGTTATCCTGCGCGTGCGGGAAGCGGGTATTCTGGAAACGCTGCGGGCCAATCCGAAGACACGGCCGTTTTTGGGCGAGAGTCTGGGTGATCTGGCGGTGATGGTGCGCTTGAATGATTGGCAGAATCTGCGCGAAGCCACGGCGCAGTTGGGCCTGCTGTTGGATGACGCGGGTGTTGGTTAATTGTCAACGGTCAATCGTCAATAGCTAATGTCAATGGGGATGAAGTTGTTTAAGAAGAAATTAGAGAAGGACGCGGCGGGGTTTTATACGGCCGTTCCCGCCGCCAATTTGTCCGACGACCAGATGCTTACCGTGGATTTGAATGGCACAAAGGTCATTCTGGTTCGCTGGCAAGGGACGCTGCACGCCGTGAGCAACATTTGCCCACACGCCGCCGCCGATTTGTCGCGCGGCGAGTTTTATCGGGGCAAGCTGGAATGCCCCGATCACGGCTACTGTTTTGATGTGCGCACCGGTCGCACCCTCTGGCCGGAGGATGAAATCGTTCGCCTCAAACGCTACGTCGCCAAAGAGGAAGATGGGCAAATCAAGGTGAACGTGGATTGAGGATGGTTGGTTTGTTGGATGGGTTGGTTGCCAACAAACCTTCTTCACTCGCCAATCTGATATATCCCGCCGTTTATGTCAACCACATACAGTTCTCCCTGCGCATCCTCGCCGAAGCTGACGATGGTGCTGGCGGTGGCTAAGACGAGGTTGGCCGACCAACGGCCGTTTCCCGCCGTCATGCTCCAGATTTCCCCACTGCAATAATCGCCAAAGAAATAATTGCCCGCCAGCGCCGGGAATTGGCTGCCACGATACACGTAGCCGCCGGTGATGGAGCAGCGCCCGCGTTCGTGTTCGTAGTCGTAAACTGGTAGGACCAGACCAGACGGATCACAACTGTTGCGGTCGTAGCAGTGCGCGCCTTCCATCACGTTCCAGCCGAAATTGATCCCGCCGGGAGTGCCCGCCGCCAGAAAGCTGACTTCTTCCCACCGGTTTTGGCCCACGTCGCCGATCAGCAAATCGCCGGTGGCCCGGTCAAAACTAAAGCGCCAGGGATTGCGCAGGCCGATGGCCCAGATTTCCGGCCGCTTGCGGCTGTCGCCGACGAATGGATTGTCGGCGGGGATGCCGTAGGCGGCGCTCTCGGCTGGCTGGTCTACGTCCAGGCGCAGCAGCGCGCCCAGCAGGGTGGCCGGGTTCTGGCCGTGGCCTTCCGGGTCGCCGCCGCTGCCGCCATCGCCCATGCCGATGTAGAGGTAGCCATCCGGCCCAAATTGTAATTGGCCGCCGTTGTGGTTGGGAAAAGGCTGGGCGATGGTGAGCAAAAGCTCTTCGCCCGCCGGATCGGCGCGGTTGGGATCGGCTGTGGCCTGGAATGCGGACACGGCCGTATCGCCCGCCAGATTGGTATAGTTGACGAAGAAACGGCCGTTTTGCCCATAATTGGGGTGGAAAGCCAGACTTAACAGACCGCGCTCCGACGCCGCGGCGTTCACCCGGTCGCTTATGTCCAGAAACGGCTCGTCCAGCAAACGGCCGTTCTGGATGATGCGAATCGCGCCCTCTTTTTCGACGACAAACAGCCGGTCGTCGCCGGCGTGCGTCAGGTAGAGCGGCTGGTTCAGGCCGTCCAGGACGACGGGCGACAGGGTGATGGTGGTAACGGCCGTGGCCGATTCCGCTGTGTCGGTGGCGGCTGGTGGCGAGATGGGGTCAGACGTCGCCGGTTTGTCCATGTTACAGGCGGTTTGTAGAAAGATAAGCGACATCAGGAGAAGGATGAATCGGTTCATGATAGGTTCCTTTTTCCAAGATTGGTCCAATCTGCGCCACGTAATTACTGAGCGTCCGTTATAGGCAGATTCCATTCTTGCAAAATATTTAGTATAGTACACAGGATGAAAGAGCGTAGACCCCGTATTGCTGGCGCTCTTGTCGGTGATGTCCAGCAAGACCCAAACGCCAAAACCAAATACGGCCATTTCTTTGCAGCGTTAGAAGAAAAATTCCCACTCATCGAAGTATATGACGCCAGTTTATTTGGCGCATTCCGGTATCTGAATGCGCTGCAAACGTTTCATCCCGATATGCAGCGTTGGCGTGAACGCTTTTATAAGAACGTGCCTGCCTTTCGACTGCGTTCCTGGCTGGCAAGCCGCCACTTTCAGAAACTTCATGAGCCAATTGATATGATTGTGCAATTGGGGGTTTTGTTTGATGCGCGATGGCATATCGCAACCCCACCCAGTGTGATTTATGTGGATTATACGGCGCATCTGGCCGCGCAACGGCCGTCATCCGGCCGTTCTCCCTTCTCCAAACAGCAGCGACAGACCTGGATCGCCCTGGAAAGAAACGCTTTTCTGAAAGCCAGCCACGTTTGCACACGCAGCGAACTGGTGCGCCAATCCATCATCCACGATTATGACATTGCCCCGGAAAAGGTGACGGTCATCGGCGGCGGCGTTAATTTTGCCCGGTTACCGGAACCGGTGACCCACCGGGCCACCGATGCGCCTACGATACTTTTTATCGGCAAAGAGCTTTATCGCAAGGGTGGCGATATTTTGCTGGAGGCATTTGCCCAGGCGCGGCAAGCTGTGCCTGGGGCGCGGCTGACCATGCTGACAACTGGACCCATCCCCAACCACGCTGCCGGAAGTGGCATAGAAATCATCCCGCCCACCTGGGATCGGCAGGCCATTGCGGCGTTGTACGCTTCTGCGGACGTATTTGTGCTGCCTTCGCGGTTGGAAACGTGGGGTGACGTGTTGTTGGAGGCGATGAGTTTTGGCCTGCCCTGCATTGGCGTCACCGGGCAGGCTATGGAAGAAATCATCGAGCATGGGTCCTCTGGGCTGCTGGTGGAAGCCGAAGACGTGGCCGGGTTGGCGGAAAGCCTGGTCTATCTGTTAACGGATGTTAACTTGCGGCAGCGGATGGGTCGGTTGGCCCGGCTGGAGATAGAGAAAAACTATACCTGGACGGCCGTTGCCCAACGCCTGGGCCACTGCCTGAACCAGGTAGGATCGGTTGATATTCGTGAATCATAAAGTCCAGACGAAGGGTTCAGGCTGCCTATGATTACGCCGGCCATTGGCAAAATAACCAACTGGTTGTTGCCGACCTGTCCCTGGGTCGCTTTTATAGGGCTGGACGGCAGCGGCAAATCCAGCGTCATTCAGGCGCTGGAAACGGACATGGCGGCTGCGGGTTATGCCGGTCTGTTTGTATTGCACCGCCGCCCGCAAATTGTCTACCGCCAGGCCGTCGCCGACCATCAAGGGATGATTGAACATTATCGCAAGCCGCCGCACAGCCCTAGTCGTTCGGCCTTCAAGCTGGCGGCCATGTGGTTGGATTGGCTCTTGGGTTATCTGCTGGTGGTTCACGGCCGTCGCGTTCGCGGTGTGTTGGTGGTGGCCGACCGCCATTCATTGCTCGACGTACAAGCGGATCCTTTGCGCTACCGTTACGGCGGCTCGCCGCAATGGGCGCGCCTGGCCGTGCGCCTGTCGCCGATGCCTGACGTAATCGTGTTGCTGGATGCGCCAACGGCCGTTTTGCAGGCGCGCAAACAAGAAGTAACGGCCGAAAAAGCGGCCGAACTGCGCCAAAATTATCTGGATTTGCTGAGCAGGTACGGCCGTGGTTGTGTGATTGATGCCAGCCAACCACTTGATCAGGTCGTTGCCGACGTGCGCGAAGTGATTGAGAAAGCCAGAATCCGTTCATAGAGTCTGGCGATCAGCGGAGGTGTTCCATGTTTTCTGGCCTGACACTGCGCAAGCTTGCCGTTTTTATTTTTCTTTTTGCGACGAGCTTAATCTGGAATGTTGACCGTTGGGCGACGGCCGTAAAACAGGAAGAGGCCGTCGCCATGACTATTTCGGCCAGAGCCGAAGTGGCGGCCAGGCAAGGGCCAGAGCCACGAGTCTGGTTGGAAGCGCCGGCAACGGCCGTTGCCGGACAGTCCATCACGGCCAGATTGATGGCCGAAAACGTCGAAAACCTGGGCGGGTTTGAGGTGGTTCTGCGGTACGACCCGGCGCGTCTGGCGCTGCGTACGGCCGTGCCCAATCCAGCACTGGCTCAGGGACGAGAACTGCTGAACCTGGGCTACGTGCGCCGGGCGGATGGCCTGGTTTGGGGCGTGGCAAGCTGCCCGGTGGCCCACTGCGCCGCCGCCGATTATCAGACTGCGCTGCGGGACGTAACCGGCGCATCCGGCCGGTTGGAACTGGCTTCCCTGGAATTTATCCTGCGTGGCCAGGAACCGGCGGCTCTGGACCTGGCGGAAATCTTGCTGCTGGATACGTCTGGCCGGCCTTTGTTAACCAGTGCGGGTTATGCCGCAGACGCGGCAAGCCAGGCCACACCGGCCGTCGCTGCGCTGGATTTGTCCGGCAACCGCGTGGTCAACGACGCCGACGCCTATCTGGTGGTGGATGTCTGGCGCGATTTGGTAGGGAACGGCCGTTGCCTCCATCCCAACGTCACCCATTACGACGTCAACGCCAGCGGCTGCCTGAACACCGCCGACGTGCAAACCATCCTGGCTGCCTGGGGACAACCGGTCGGGGCGCTGCCGGACCCTTTCGACGGCAGTCAGTCGCCACAGGCTACCTTCACCGTCACCTCGTCCCAGGATCAAAGCGACCTGAACCCCGGCAATGGCGTGTGCCTGACTTCGGCCGGAACCTGCACGTTGCGGGCGGCCCTTGAAGAAGCCAATGCCCGTACCGGCCCGGACATCATCAATTTTGACATTCGCAATACAGATGGTTCCTGTCCCGGTCTGGTGACGATTTATCCGGGCAGCACCCTGACCCTGGATGCCTATGACAACGCCAGCCTGACCATGAACGGCTACAGCCAGTGCAACGCCTCGCCCAACAGCCAGTGGGTGGCGGGTAACGCCGTCATCAAGATAGAAATTCGTGGCAGCAACGCTGCCTACCAATTTGGACTGCACGTCTTGTCGCCAAACAATCTCATCAAAGGATTGGCCGTCTATAACTGGCATCGGCAAATTCAGGTGATGGGGACACGCGCCCACGACAACGCCCTTGAAGGCAACTTCATTGGAACGAATGCGGCCAATACGTTTATCCAATCTGCCGCTGGGATTGAAGGCGATGGCTTGCGCATCCAATTGGCAGCCAACAACAATCACGTTGGCGCAACCAACCCGGCGGCGCGCAATATCATTGCCGGTAACGACCAGGATGGCCTGGACCTGGAAGACGCCGACGCCAACGTCGTCGTCAATAATTACATCGGTCTCAAACAAACCGGCGACGCGGCCTTGATGAACATCGCCGATGGCGTGGATGTGGCTGAAGGCGCGGCCAACAACTGGATAGGCGGCTTGAATCCGGGGGAGCGCAACGTCATTAGCGGCAACGGCCGTGACGGTATTGAAATTTCCCATCAAGTTGGCACCCAGGGCAACCATTTTGCCGGTAACTTTATTGGGTTGAATCCAGGTGGAACGGCCGTTATCGCCAATCGTGACCGGGGCATCACCTTTGAAGATGAAGTGAATGCCAACCACATCTATCGCAATGTCATCGTGGGCAGTGGCGGTGATGGCGTGCGGCTTTATACCGCGTTCAATAATCAACTTTATGACAACTTTATCGGCGTCGCCCCCATCGGATTAGGACCGCTGGACGTTGTGCCTGTGCCCGGTGCAGAAAGTGGGCTGTTGGCCCTGCCCAATGGTTCCCTGCCAGCGCGAGACAAAGGTCTCAGCGGCGTCTACATGACCGCCGGCAGCCAGGGAAACGTAGTTGCCCACAACATCATCGCCTACCACCCGGAGTACGGCATTTATCTGGATGCCGTCAAAGGGTATTTGAGTTATGGCACATGCCAGACGTACCACAACACGTTCAGCCAGAACAGTCTGTACGACAATGCCGCCCAGGGAATCCGCCTGCGAGCCGGTGTCTGTGATGATGGTCTGACCTATTACCCAAACGAGGGCATCGCTATACCGCAAATTACGGCGGCCACGACCAGCCAGGTAACGGGCAATACGTGCGCCGGTTGCCTGGTGGAACTATTTCTGTCTGACAAAACGGTAGTGGACAGCCCCAGCGACAACTTTGGCGAAGGCAAGCTCTATCTGGCTCAGGCTACAGCCAATGGCAGCGGCAATTTTGTCATTCCTATCACCGGTGTCGCTGCGGGCGCTATCGTGACGGCCCACACCACGGACGGCGCGGGTAATACGTCTGAGTTTGCCCGCAACGTAAAAGTTCTGGCTTCAGTACCGGCAACCAACACACCCACCGCGACCACCACGTCTACCGCAACCAACACACCCACAGCAACCAGCACATCCACCGCAACCAACACGCCGACTGCGACCAGCACATCCACCGCAACCAATACGCCGACTGCGACCAGCACATCTACAGCAACCAGCACACCTACAGCGACCAGTACATCAACGGCTACGCCAACGTCTACGGCCGTTACCCTAGATTATTTCATCTTCCTGCCACTGGTCAGGCGATAGTGGGCCTTTAAAACGATCATGCGGCCGATCAACGAGTCGCTCGTTTATCGGCCGCATGAATGCGCTGCCTCAGGTTGGCGGAACGGCCGTTTGCCTACGCTTCCGTCGCCCGCAGCCGTTCGCCGTATTGAGCTTCGTAGTATTGGCGGAATTCGCCGCTTTTGATTTTGCGCCACCACCATTCGTTGTCGCGGTACCAGACGGCCGTTTTGCGAATTGCTTCGGCCGCAGTGTGGCGTGGTTCCCAACCCAGCGCCCGAATCTTGTCAATGTTCAGGCTGTAGCGACGATCATGGCCGGGCCGGTCGGCTACGTGGCGGATCAGATCAGGCGAAAGGCCTAGCGTTTCCAATAAAATCTCAACCATCGTCACGTTTTCCATCTCCACGCCGGTGCCAATGTTATACGCCTGGCCCAATTCGCCCTTGTGCAGCACCAGGTCAATCGCTTCGCAGTGGTCGCCAACGTAT
>CALFEW010001008.1 GCA_937958365.1 uncultured Chloroflexota bacterium
TTCAATCTGGCGTCCATAACCTGCGAGTCCCACACGGCGTTAGCAATGAGATAGCCCATTGCCCTGCTTGTGCCTGTGGCGAAGGGAATGTCGGCTATGATATTCCCGGCATGAATCACATTTGCCGGATAGTGTAACTTTCTTTCTGTAAATTGGTGGCGAGGTAGGCCACGATGTAACCTTCGGTTATCACCAAACAACCAAGGAGCGACATCATGACCTACCAAACGGATTGTACCTTACCAGATTCATTGTTGGAACAGATCGCCGAGCAAGGGTTGAGTATCCTGCCCGAGCTGGTGCGGATCATCATCAATACGGCTATGCAGGCCGAGCGGGAGGCGTACCTTGGTGCGGCGGCCTACGAGCGGACGGATACTCGCCGGGGTCATGCCAATGGCTACAAGCCGAAGACAGTGACCACGCGTGTCGGTCCGGTGACCTTCGACGTGCCCCAGGTGCGCGAGAGCGGCTTCTATCCGGAGGCCCTGGAGCGGGGTCTGCGCACGGAGCGGGCGCTGGTGACAACGCTGGCCGAGATGTATGTCCAGGGCGTCTCGACACGCAAGGTAGCCGCCATCACCGAGCAGTTGTGCGGCACGACCATCTCCTCAACCCAGGTCAGCCGGGCGGCGGCGTTGCTGGACGAGGAACTGACTGCCTGGCGCAACCGGCCGTTGGAACGCTGTCCGTTTCTCTTTCTGGACGCCCGCTATGAGAAAGTGCGGCAGAGCGGGCAGGTGCGTGATGCCGCCGTTCTGTTGGCCGTTGGGGTTAACAGCCAAGGTAAACGCGAGATATTGGGCGTTTCGGTCTCATTGGGTGAACATGAAGTTCATTGGCGAGCGTTTATGAAGAGTCTGCAAGAGCGCGGCCTATGCGGGGTGGAACTGGTAGTCAGTGATGATCATCTGGGGTTGAAAGCGGCTCGACAGGCCGTCTTCGGAGGCATTCCCTGGCAGCGTTGCCAGTTCCACCTTCAGCAAAACGCGCAGGCGTACGTTCCACGCCATGCGCTCAAAGCGGAAGTGGCTGCTGACATTCGGGCAGTCTTTGATGCGCCCAGTCGGCCGGCGGCAGAAATGCTTCTGACCCAAACGGTAGCCAAGTACACCGTCACCGCTCCGAAGCTGGCCGAGTGGATGGAGGTCAACATTCCCGAAGGGCTAACTGTGTTCGCCTGGGAACCCAAGCAGAGACGCCTGCTACGAACGGTTAACGGCCTGGAACGACTCAACCGTGAGATTCGCCGGCGAACACGTGTGGCGGTGATGTTTCCGAATGAAGCATCCTGTCTGCGTTTGGTGACGGCGATTGTGATGGAGGTTAGCGAGGAGTGGCAGACCGGTCGAGCTTACATCTTGCCGGATGAAATGGGCCGACAATAATAATCTGATATCCGAGGTTACACGATTTTACAGAAAAATTGTTGCATTATCATTAGTCCTTTTTGCATGGTCATTCTGCCTATGTCAAGTTTCGATAAACAATGCTATGATCCGACCTTCTATGCAAGAGAATCCCCCCGTCCCCGAAACCCTTCGATCGCGTGTGCCCCTCGGCCTGGAGCCGTGGCTGATTGGGCACGCGCCGCTCATGTCGCTGGGCCACCTCATCCTGGATGCCAGCTTCAACTTTTTGCCCGTCACCTACGTGCTGCTGAATTTCGTCGCCG
>CALFEW010001009.1 GCA_937958365.1 uncultured Chloroflexota bacterium
GCGCGCTCTTTGGCGACCGGGTGGCCGGATGGCTCATCGCCACGCTTCAGGGCAACCCAAGCCAGGAAACCCTCGTTTTTGCCCTTGGCATGGGGCTGGCCGGCTGGTTCCTGGCCGCTTACGCCGCCTGGACGATATTCCGCCAGCAACGGCCGTTACCAGCTCTGATCACACTTGGGGTCGCCCTGGCCATCAACAACTACTTTGGCCTGGCGGAAACCTGGTGGCTGGCCGTTTTTATCGGGCTGGCCGTGCTGCTGACCGCTCTGATTCACTTCACCACACTGGAAGAAGGCTGGCAGCGCGCCGGCATGGACTACTCCGCCGAAATTCGGGCTGAACTGACCATCCTGGGCGGCGGGACGGCGATGTGCCTGTTTTTGCTGTCCATGATTGTGCCCGGCTTCAGCCTGAGCCAGCTTGCGGCCGCTTTCCAAAACCAACCCCTGGTCGTTGAAATCACCGATACGCTGGAGCAGGTTTTTGGCGGCGTAGAGCAAGCGCGGCAGACGCGCAGCCCGGGCGGGCCAGGGGGCAGCGGCCTGCTTCCCCGCAACTATCTGCTGGGAAATCCGCCGGAATTAGCGGATCAGGTGATGATGACGGCTTCGGTAGAAATCGCCGATGCCGATGGGCAGTGGCTGCCCGCTACGGCCGAGATGTTGGCGGGGGCGCATTGGCGGGCGTTAAGTTACAACGTCTACACCGGCCAGGGTTGGGCGCTGTCGGAAGAACGGGAGGAGCCTGTGCCCGCCGGGCAGTCCATCGCCCTGCCGGAAGCCGCCGGGCAAACGCAAATCCGGCAAACAGTCGTCTGGCGGTACGATGAGCGGCTGATCCGTTACACGCTGGGCCTGCCGCTGACGTTCGACCACGACGTGGTGGCGCTGTGGCGTGGGCTGGAAGATGTGTCGCGCGTTCAGGGAACCCCCACGCGCTACCAGGCCACTTCCAGCCTGACGACAGCCGGAGCAGCCGCTTTGAGGGCTACGGCCGTTGCCGACACTCCCCCTCTCATTCTAGCTCGCTACACGCAATTGCCCGATAATTTGCCAGAACGTGTCGCCGTTTTAGCTCAGGAAATCAGCGGCGACCTGGACAACCCCTACGATCAGGCGCGGGCGTTGGAACTGTTTTTGCGCCAGTACCCCTATTCGCTGGATGTGGCCCTGCCGCCACCAGATCAGGACCCGGTGGATTATTTCTTGTTCGATTTGCAGACCGGTTATTGCGACTATTACGCCTCGGCAATGACCGTGATGGCACGCAGCCTGGGCCTGCCGGCGCGCATCGCTGTGGGTTATCTGGCGCAGCCGCCGGACGCAGCCGGTGTGCAATACGTGCGGCAGGTGGATGGGCACTCCTGGCCGGAAATTTATTTTGCCGGGTATGGCTGGGTGGAATTTGAGCCGACGGCCGCGTTTGCCAGCCCCCACGACAGTGTACGGCCGTTCTCCGCCCCAGAACCAGCGCTTAACGATGAGCCAGAGCTGCCGCAAACGGCCGTGCCGCCGCGCCAGCCAGCTCCGCGGCAAGTCTCCTGGGCGGTTGTGGCCGGCCGCCTGGCCGTGGTGGTTGTGCTGATTGGCCTGGGCGTGTGGCTCTGGCGACGACAGCAAACAAAGCAGGATGGGGACAAGGTGGTGTGGGTATACGGCCGTTTGCAGCAGCAGGCCGAACGATTGGACCAACCGGCGCAGCCTGGCCAGACGCCTATGGAATTTAGCGCGGCGCTGCAAGGGCGGCTGGATGGATTCGGCCAACATGCGCGGCTGACGGCCGTTTCGGACAGATTGAAGCAGGGCGTGGCCCGGCTGACCGACCTGTACAACGCACGCCGCTATTCGCCATCGGCAACGGAACAACCTGATGAGGACGAAACGGCCGTGCGAACCTGGCGGGAGATGAGACGGCCGTTATACCGGCTCTGGCTGGTCAGAAAATTATTGAAGTGACACGAGACAACAACTGATGCGCCAGGTGTACAGCCAGGACGCTTGCGCCTCAAGACATTCTTGTAAAACGAGAGAGCAACCACCTCGTCTTAACAAATACTTGACTTGTTTTGTCCATCCTTGATACAAACTTGGCTCAAATCGAGCTTTCCCCTGACACAATTTTTACAGCATCCATTGTAAGCTGGTCACAGTCATCAAGGCATGTGGCCTGTAGCGCCTGACGCTCTTCATGCCAGGATGATGAGGAGTTTGCAATGGATGAATCTCGATTGATGATTGTGATGGGTGACAACGCCTGGACGCTGGCTGTGTTGCATCTGGCTTGTGTTATGTCGCGGCGCGGCAAGACAGATGTGCTGCTTTTAAAAATGATTCCGGTCAGGCATCCCTTGCTGCTGGGCACTGAGGCTGGCTACCTGGATTTTACCGCTGAAGATGCTTTAGCTTTAGAAGATATGGCGGCCACGGCCGAAGATTATGGCGTGTCGTTGGACATGCGGGTGTTTCAGTATGCCAGTTATTGGTCCGGAGTGGTGGATGCCGCGGCGCAGTTGGAGGTAACGGCCGTTATCCTCTGCATTCCCCCTTCCCCCATTCCTCACTGGCAAGATTTTCGTCGCTGGTGGCTGCGCCAAAAGCTGGCGCGGCAGCAACAGCTGCTTCTCACCCTGGAAGACATGACCCCCTCACTCACCTGGACCCCCACCATTGCCCTGCAAGACAACATGGCCCGTATGCTGGAGCGACGCCAACCTTGATGTCTTCTCTATACTTTTCGGGATGTTCTAAAGCTCTTCTTGATGCCTTTTTCAGTATAGTCAAATCATAATAACGGAGGTCTATCATGTTGATGGATGTTGTTTTGTTGCTGGTCACGGCCGTTTTCTTTCTGGTCAGCGCCGGATTGATTGCCGCTTTCAGCCGTCTGGCGGGAGAAATAGTATGAACTGGCTATACGCAATCACGGCCGTTCTGGCCCTGTGTCTGTTGCTTTATCTTTTCCTGGCGCTTAGCAAGCCGGAGTGGTTTTAACCATGAACGCGCTCATACAATCTTCAATCTACCTGGTCTTGCTGCTGCTGTTGGCCTGGCCGCTGGGCAAGGCCATGGCCCGCATTTATCGCGGCGAACAAGGCTGGCTGACACGGCCGTTTCGCCCCCTGGAACGCCTCTTTTATCGCCTGGCCGGCGTGGACGAGCGCCAGGAAATGACCTGGAAGCAGTACGCGCTGGCGCTGCTGCTGTTTAACGCCACCGGGCTGCTGGCCGTCTACCTGCTGCTGCGCATGCAGGCCTGGCTGCCGCTCAACCCAGATGGGTTAACGGCCGTTGCCCCGGCGCTGGCTTTCAACACGGCCGTCTCCTTCGCCTCCAACACCAACTGGCAGTTTTACGGTGGCGAAACGACAATGAGCTACCTGTCGCAAATGGCGGCGCTGACCGTGCAAAACTTCCTCTCGGCGGCCAGCGGCATGGCCGTCCTGGTGGCGCTTATTCGCGGCCTCAGCCGTCAGCGCAGCGACCGACTGGGCAATTTTTGGGTAGACATGACCCGCAGCGTCCTCTATATCTTGCTGCCTTTGTCGCTGCTGGTCGCCCTGCTGCTGGTTTCGCAGGGGGTGGCGCAAACGTTGAGCGGCGCGGAAACGGCCGTTTTGCTCGACCCCACCACAACGGCCGATGGCACGGCCGTATCCCTGCAAACCATCGCCCGCGGCCCCGTCGCCTCGCAAGTGGCCATCAAACAATTAGGCACAAACGGCGGCGGTTTCTTTAATGTCAACTCCGCCCATCCGCTGGAAAATCCCACGCCCCTGAGCAACCTGGTGCAAATGCTGGCGATTTTGCTCATTCCCGCGGCCCTCTGCTTCACCTTTGGCGAAATGGTGGGCGACCGGCGGCAAGGCGCAGCCCTGCTGGCGGTGATGGTGATTGTGTTTGTGGCTTTTCTGGGAACGGCCGTTTACGCCGAACAGCAGGGCAATCCGCGCCTGGCAGGGCTGGGCATAGACCAGGCTGTCGGCAACATGGAGGGCAAGGAGGTGCGCTTCGGCGTCGTCAACTCCGCGCTCTGGGCCACAGCGACGACGGCCGCGTCCAACGGCTCCGTCAATTCCATGCACGATTCCTACACGCCGCTGGGCGGGCTGGTTCCGCTGCTGCTGATGCAGTCAGGCGAGGTCATCTTTGGCGGCGTCGGCTCCGGATTGTATGGCCTGCTGGCCTTTGCCATCGTCGCCGTCTTTGTGGCCGGGCTGATGGTCGGCCGCACGCCGGAATACCTGGGCAAAAAAATCGAGGTCTTTGAGATGAAAATGGCGACGCTGATCATCCTGATCCCGCCGTTGGTGGTGCTGTTGGGCACGGCCGTTGCCGCAGCCACCGCCGCCGGACAAAGCGGCGCCACCAATCCCGGCCCTCACGGCTTCAGCCAGATTTTGTACGCCTTCTCCTCGATGGGCAACAACAACGGCAGCGCCTTCGCCGGACTGAACGGCAGCCATCCTTTTTATTCCCTCAGCGGCGGTCTGGTTATGCTCATCGCCCGCTACTGGCTTATGGTTCCCATTCTGGCGATTGCCGGATCGCTGGCCCGCAAAACGGCCGTGCCCGTCAGCGCCGGAACCCTGCCCACCCACACGCCACTATTCATCGGCTGGCTCATCGCCATCATCTTGCTCGTCGGCGCGCTGTCCTTCTTACCGGCGCTCGCGCTTGGACCCATCGTGGAGCAGTTATTGATGTAGCGCCTGGAGGCCGGAGGTAAAGATTGACCGGTTGTCATTCTTCAATCTTCAATCTTCGGCCCAAAAATCACGTTTGTGGAAACTAAAATGACTCAAAAACAACTACTTTACCGCCGCGCTTTGCGTGATGCGGTTGTCAAACTTAACCCGCGCCACCTGGTGCGTAATCCGGTGATGTTTGTCGTGGAAATTGGCAGCCTGCTGCTGACCGTGCTGTTTGGGCTGTCCCTGTTTGGCGTCCCCGGGGTTGGGGACGCCCCGGCCTTCACCGGCGTCATTGCCGCCTGGCTCTGGTTTACCGTTCTCTTTGCCAACTTCGCCGAAGCGCTGGCCGAAGGGCGCGGCAAAGCCCAGGCCGACGCCCTGCGCCGTACTCGCACCGAAACCCCGGCCAAAAAACTGGCCGCCGCCGATCCCCAGGCCAAAATCGAGATCGTCGCCTCGACGGAACTACGCAAAGGCGACTTTGTGCTGGTAAAAGTCAACGACATCATCCCGGCCGATGGCGAAGTGGTGATGGGCATTGCCGCCGTAGACGAAAGCGCCGTCACCGGCGAAAGCGCCCCTGTCATCCGCGAATCAGGCGGCGACCGCAGCGCCGTCACCGGCGGCACGCGGGTCATTTCCGACTGGCTGGTGGTCGCCATCAGCAGCAACCCCGGCGAAGGTTTTCTGGACCGGATGATCAGTCTGGTGGAAGGCGCCAAACGGCAGAAAACGCCCAACGAAATCGCCCTGACGATTTTGCTGGCCGGGTTTACCATCATCTTTTTGGTGGTGGTGGCTACGCTGCTGCCCTTCTCTATTTACAGCGTCCAGGCGGCGGGGCAGGGAACGGCCGTTACCGTTACCGTCCTCGTCGCGCTGCTGGTTTGCCTGATCCCCACCACCATCGGCGGGCTGCTCAACGCCATCGGCATTGCCGGCATGGACCGGCTGATCCAGCGCAACGTGCTGGCGATGTCTGGTCGGGCTGTGGAAGCGGCCGGTGACGTGGACGTGCTGCTGCTCGACAAAACAGGCACCATCACCCTGGGCAACCGGCAGGCGGTAGCTTTTGTGCCGATGGATGGCATACGTCCGCAAGACCTGGCCCGATTAACGCAAATCGCTTCGCTGGCCGACGAGACGCCGGAAGGGCGCAGCATCGTCGTGTTGGCCGAGCGGGAATTTGGTCTGAAATCAGATGGTTATCCCACGCAAGCGGCCGAGTTTATCCCGTTCACGGCGCAAACGCGCATGAGCGGCATCAATCTCAACGGCGATGCGGTGCGTAAGGGCGCGCCGGATACCATCATCCGCTACGTGCGCGAACAGGGCGGCGTGATACCACCTGGGCTGCAAACGGCCGTAGAAACCATCGCCCGCACCGGCGGCACGCCGCTGGCGGTGGCCCACAACGACCGGGCCATCGGCGTGGTCCACCTGAAGGACGTGGTCAAACCGGGCATGAAAGAACGCTTTACCCAGATGCGGGCGATGGGCATCAAAACGGTGATGATTACCGGCGACAATCCGCTGACCGCCACCGCCATCGCCGCCGAAGCGGGCGTGGACGACTTTCTGGCCGAGGCGACGCCGGAAGCCAAGCTGAAACTGATTCGCCAATACCAGGCTGAAGGGCGGCTGGTAGCCATGACCGGCGACGGCACCAACGACGCGCCTGCTTTGGCGCAGGCCGACGTGGCCGTGGTGATGAACAGCGGCACGCAGCCCGCCCGCGAAGCGGCCAACATGGTAGACCTGGACAGCGACCCCACCAAGCTGATTGAAATCGTGGAAATCGGCAAGCAGCTTTTGATGACGCGGGGAGCGCTGACGACGTTCAGCATTGCCAACGACGTGGCGAAGTATTTCGCCATCATCCCGGCGGCCTTTGCCGCCACCTATCCGGCGCTGGCGGCGCTGAACTTTATGCGTCTGACGACGCCGCAAAGCGCCATTTTGTCGGCGGTGATTTTTAACGCGCTGGTGATCATTGCTCTGGTTCCGCTGGCGCTGCGCGGCGTGCCTTACCGCCCGCTGCCGGCGGCCCGCCTGCTGCGCGACAATTTGTTGATTTACGGCGTGGGTGGCCTGATCGCCCCGTTTATCGGCATTAAAGTCATTGATCTGGCGCTGGCAGCTTTGGGGTTGGTTTAGGCCAGGAGTTTGTCACATGACCATGTTTTTACGCTTTTTACGGCCGTCACTGGCCTTCCTGGGCTTGTTTACGCTGCTCACCGGCGTTTTGTATCCGCTAACGGTAACGGCCGTGGCCCAGACCCTCTTCCCCCGCCAGGCCAACGGCAGCCTGATGGAGGAAGCAGGCGTCATCGTCGGCTCGGAACTGATCGGCCAGCCGTTTGACGACCCGGCTTATTTTTGGGGACGGCCGTCCATGACCAGTCCGCAGCCTTACAACGCCGCCGCGTCCGCCGGTTCCAACCTGGCTCCCAGCAATCCCGCCCTGGCGGAATTGGTCGCGGCGCGTGTCGCTGCTCTGAAAATGGCCGATCCGGGTAACACGCTGCCTATCCCGGCCGATTTGGTCACCGCGTCCGGCAGTGGGCTGGACCCGCACATCAGCGTGGCGGCGGCCGAATACCAGGTCGCCAGGGTAGCGCGAGTGAGAGGGTTGGACACGGCCGTTGTCCAACAACTGGTCGCCAACCACACTGAGGGCCGTACCTTTGGCCTGCTGGGCGAAACTCGCGTCAGCGTCTTGCGCTTGAACCTGGCGCTGGATGCTTTACAATCTACACCATGAGCGACAATCGCCCCGACCCAGACCAACTTCTCACCCAGATTCAGCACGATGAAGCCCAGGAGAGTCGCGGCAAGCTGAAGATTTTCCTGGGCTACGCCGCCGGCGTGGGCAAAACCTATGCCATGCTGGAGGCAGCCCAACAACGCCGCGCCGAGGGCGAAGACGTGGTCGTGGGGTATGTGGAAACACACGGCCGTGCCGAAACAGACGCGCTGTTGGCCGATTTGGAAATCATCCCGCGACAGGCCATCACGTATCGCGGCGTGACGCTGTCCGAAATGGACACCGACGCCATCCTGACGCGCCGACCGCAAATCGTCCTGGTGGATGAGCTGGCGCATACCAACGCCCCCGGCTCGCGCCACGCCCGCCGCTACCAGGACGTGCTGGAACTGCTCAACAGCGGCATCCACGTGTACACCACCGTCAACATCCAACATCTGGAAAGCCTGAACGACGTCGTGGCGCAAGTGACCGGCGTCACCGTGCGCGAAACGATCCCCGACCATATCCTGGACAAAGCCCACGAGATTGAGCTGATTGACCTGCCCATTGACGAACTGCTGGCGCGGCTGGAAGCCGGCAAAGTGTACGTATCGGAACAGGCGGAACGGGCGCTGCGTAAATTCTTCCGCCCCGGCAACCTGACGGCGCTGCGGGAGATAGCCCTGCGCCGGGCAGCCGACCGGGTGGATGAACAGATGCGCGCCTACATGCAAAGCCACGCCATTGTCGGCCCCTGGCCGGCCGGGGAACGGCTGTTGGTGTGCATTAGTCCCAGCCCTTTGAGCGAGCGACTGGTGCGCACCACCCGGCGGTTGGCGCGGAGCCTGGGCGCGGAGTGGATTGCCGCTTACGTCGAAACGCCGGGTCACGCCAGCCTGCCAGAAGCAGACAAGGACCGGGTAGCCCACACACTGCAACTGGCTGAGGAATTGGGCGCACAGACCATCCGGCTCAGTGGCCCGTCGGTGGCGGATACGCTGGTCAACTACGCGCTCAGCCGCAATGTGACCAAGATTGTGGCCGGGAAACCCCTGCGCCCGCGCTGGCGAGAGTGGCTGGGTGGCTCGATCATTGACCAGATTGTGCAGCGCAGCCAGGACATGGACGTGTACGTCATCAGCGGCAAGACGGCGGTGAAGAAAACGGCCGTTTCCCCCCAGCCAACCTCAACCCAACCGGTCAACTGGCGCGCGTATTTGCTCAGCGCCGGTCTGGTTTTGTTGGCGACGCTGGCCGGGCTGCCGCTACGGCCGTTCATCACCCCGACCAACCTGGTGATGTTGTATCTGGTGGTGGTGATGGTCACGGCCGTGTGGCACGGCCGCCGTCCGGCCATTGTCGCTTCGCTGCTCAGCGTGGTCGCCTTCGACCTTATCTTCGTGCCGCCTTATTACACCTTCGTCGTCGCCGACGCCGAATACTTGCTGACGTTTGCCGGTTTTTTGGCCGTCGGACTGGTGATTGGCGCACTGGCGGCGCGCGCTCAGGAGCAGGCGCTGGCTGCCCGCCAACGCGAGGCGCAAACTACCGCCCTGCTAGAACTCAGCCAAAAGCTGGCGGTGGTCTCCGACGTGGATAGTATTGCGCAAACGGCCGTTCACCACATCCAGCGCACCTTCAACAACGACGCCGCCCTGTTTTTGCCAGACAAAACGGGCGGACGGTTGGCTGTTCATGCCGCCTCGGCCACCATCCACCTGGAACCCGACGAGTACGCGGTAGCCGATTGGGTCTTTCGTCATGGACAGCCGGCCGGGCGCTTTACCA
>CALFEW010001010.1 GCA_937958365.1 uncultured Chloroflexota bacterium
CGAAACGGGTTTTGCTTCGTCAGCCGGTTTGAAAATCTGGTATGAAGGCATTCCCCCTAAAGGGACACCAAAAGGAACTGTATTGCTTATTATGTCCAATGGCGGTGATGGTTTTTTCTGGCCGCCGTCTTTTATGCAAGCATTTGTCGCTGCTGGCTATCAACTCATTCGCTACGATCATCGGGGAACTGGCATGTCTGATTG
Organism: uncultured Chloroflexota bacterium; assembly: GCA_937958365.1. GTDB lineage: Bacteria > Chloroflexota > Anaerolineae > Promineifilales > Promineifilaceae > Leptovillus. Next base: position 205 of record CALFEW010001010.1, read on the forward strand.
GGTTGAAGAGTGGGACCGCCAAAACCCCTATTCACTTGTTGATATGGCGGGCGACGCGGTGACAGTATTAGATGCACTCGAAGTTCAAGAGGCGCATCTTGTAGGTGTTTCATTGGGAGGAATGGTGGCCCAGGAAGTGGCGATCAATCATCCTGACAGGGTTGCATCACTCACGCTAATCATGGCATCGGGCGATGTCGGTGATCCTGATCTGCCTGGCCTGAGCATACGATATTTGTTGGAGAGTACACTAAAGAAGCTCCCCCTGTTAAAGTACCGCATCATGGGTGGAGAGAAAAATCTGATCAAGGAGCGTGTCGCCGGGTATATTTCGCTGCTGGGTGATGACGGATTGGATATTCAAGAGATTGCTGAAGTCATTTTGTATGATCGCAGAAACCGCAGAGGCATGAATGCTCGCGCAATATTTCAACATATCATGGCCGTGATTGGTTCTGGTTCTCGCTATGAAAAATTAAGGGCGTTGGATATGCCAACATTAGTCATTCACGGCAAAGACGATCAGTTGCTCCCGATTGAACACGGAGAAAAACTTGTGGACATCATACCGAATGCAAAGGGGTTGTGGGTTGATGATATGGGCCACGTTTTTCCGTTGCCAAAGGCCTTGACGAAGGACATTCTTTCCCATATTGGGGGAGATAGATAGCTAAATTTGACACTATGTTACGCTGCCTAACCGAACTTCCTGAGAAACTCCCCGTGCGTTGGCCCGGAGCCAGGGCCTTGGCCCGACGAGTTAGCGCCGTTAAAGGCATCACGGCCACAAAATTCTGTTTAGAAAGCAAATAGGCTCCTTCTTGCCTATGCAAGAAGGAGCCTATTCCATTCAGCCGGTCAATTTTGACCAACGAGCCGGATTAACCGACGTGGATTTTCTCTTTGATGTCTTCCTGCGGCATGATGAGCCACAAGACCAGATAAGCCAGAATACCGAAGCCGTCGGCGAAAGCCAGAGCGACAAAGAGCAGGCGAACCAGCATCGGGTCAATGTTCATGTACTCGGCTATACCAGAGGCAACACCGGCAATCCTTACATCATGACTTGAGCGCTTCAATCGTTTGTCCATCACATATCCTTCCTTTTGGTTTTAGGTGTTGTCACCTGTTAGGTTTCATCTGTTTGTTATGCTACCTGTTACGCCAAGTAAACGAGGGCGTTGCGGCGTTTTGTGTCAACCTGACAACAGGGGAACTATTGTGGTTCAAACGGCCGTTTCGATGGTAAAGTAGAAGACAGCCATCGAAAACAACAGGGACGATACATGAAGTGTAACACTTGTGCCGAAGAGAAAATGCCGGGGGGCACTTTTTTCTGCTACTGGTGCGGCCAGCCGGTATGTCCGGCCTGCGCCATTTTTATCCGCCTGCCTCTGGATACCGACGCGACTGTTTGTCCGGCCTGCCGGGATAAACCCGTCCGAAATGAAGCGGCCGACGAGTCAATGATGGAGGTGATGGTAGACGCGGCCCTCACCGGACATGACCTGGCCGAGTGGATTTTGGTGGAGGATGGCAACGGTTGGCAGGCGCGCTGCCGACGGTGCCACGGCACAGTCTGGGTAGGAACGTCAGGTATGCAGTATTCGCTATTGGCCGCTTGTTGTGACGACGGGGTGACGGGTTAAAGTACCAGTCAGCCGGGTATTGATGGAGAGGTTGTGCAGTGAGCAAATCGTTGATCAGCAAAGGCAGTTTCCTAATCATGGGCTTGTTAATCGGCGCAGGCATGGCGACTCTATTGGGTTACAGGCTGTCTTCGATAGCCTCTTTTTGGGTGGGCAGCGTTCTTACATTGGCTCTGTTGTTTGCCCTAACAGTCATAACGGTGACCCGGCGGTCGTGATAGGAGGTTAAGGCCCGGTGCGTTCTGAGGTATAGCCGGTTCGTTCTGCCCCGCCCGTCTGATAGTGGACCAACCATAGGCCGCGTAGCGCTCAATGTCAGGACAGAGATGCAAGGAAAATGGTTGGCAGCAGTTCAGGAGTCTCTCTTTGCTTGAAACTTTCGCCCAGCTGACGCCCATCGGC
>CALFEW010001011.1 GCA_937958365.1 uncultured Chloroflexota bacterium
AAACGGCCGTTCCTTCACCCCAATCTCCTATCAAGCGTAAAGGGGCAAACGGCCGTTCCCCCCGCTCCCCCACCTCATCCAGACCCACCTACCCCAACACAACCCGCCCGCAACCGAATAGTCCGCCCGTTCTGACACAGCAAATACTTGACTTGTTTCAACGGCCGTTTATAATCAATGCTGATTAGTCAGTTTTGACTATTTAGTTTTGAGCGAAGGAACACATGGAACGCGAACTGCTATTGGTCGGTCTTTTGAAACGACAGGGGATGCACGGTTATCAACTACACGAGTTTATTGATAGCTACATGCAAACGTGCGTGGACCTGAAAAAATCAACCGCCTATTACCTGTTAGAAAAAATGGCGAAAGAAGGGCTGATTACCAGCAGCGAAGAGCGCGAAGGCCATCGCCCACCCCGCCTGGTCTACAGCCTGACACCGGCCGGCGAAGCCCACTTTTTAGACTTGCTGCGGCAAAATCTAGCCACCTATTCACCGGCGCGGTTCCCCGGCGATACCGGCCTGACTTTCCTGGATGATCTGCCACGCGCCGAAGCCATTGCTCTGCTGCAAAGCCGTCGGGCAGCCCTGGTAAAAGAGCTAGATCGGGTTGAACAGGCCCCGGTGCATACAGGCTCGTTACAATTTTTGATTGAACATCAGGTTGTCCACCTTCGCTCGGAATTAGGTTGGCTGGACACCGTTATCAACCACCTGGCTGCAGAAATTTAACGTCGCGTCAGCTCAGGGAAAGCAAACCGTCATTACAAATTCTAAACAATAAGGAGTCGAACATTATGTACCCCATTTTGCTTGGTTTACACAATATTACCCGCTGGCTTGTTCTCATCGTGGGGATCCTGGCCGTGGTGCGCGCCTTCATGGGCTGGTCGGGGAAACGGCCGTGGACCGGGCTGGACAATTCCGCCGGCCTGTTTTTTACCATCAGCATGGACGTGCAATTGCTGTTAGGTCTGCTGCTCTACGGGGTATTCAGCCCCATCACCACCGGCGCTTTTGCCGATTTCGGCGCGGCCATGTCTAACCCAGACGCCCGCTTCTGGTTGGTGGAGCATATCTTTATGATGGTGTTGGCCGTGATTCTGGCGCATGTTGGCCGTTCACTTGCCAAGAAAGCGCCCACGGATGTAGCCAAACATAAGCGCGCCGCCATTTTCTTTACCCTGGCTCTCATCGTTGTGCTGGCAGGGATTCCCTGGTTCCGGCCAATGCTGCCAACGTTCTAAAATTGCAGACCCAAAGGGTTTTCTGAAACCCTTTGGGTCTCATCTGTGGAGGGGTGTGATGAGCATAGAAGAAGCTGCCGGGCCAACGGCCGTAGCCACTACTGACAAACTCGATTTCAAACGTATTCTGCCCATTTTTGTTATCGTGCTGGTAGACCTGCTCGGCCTAACCATCATCATTCCTTTGATGCCTCTGTACGCGGCCTCCTTTAGCGCTTCCCCGGCCGTCATTGGGGTGCTGGGGGCCACGTATCCGGTGATGCAATTCATTGGCGCGCCGATATTAGGGCGATTATCGGATAGATACGGCCGTAAACCCATCCTCGTCATCAGCCAACTCGGCACGCTCACCGGCTTCCTATTGTTGGGCGTGGCGAACGGCCTTCCCCTGCTCTTCCTCTCCCGCCTCATAGATGGTATCTCCGGAGCCAACATCGCCACCGCCCAGGCCGCCATCACCGACTCCACCACCGAAAAAACGCGCACCCAGGGGCTAGGCTTAATCGGCGCAGCGTTTGGTTTAGGCTTCATCATCGGCCCGGTCATCGCCTTCGTTTCCCTGGCCCTGACCAACAACAATTACCACGCGCCCGCTTTTGCCGCGGCCGCCTTCTCCCTGCTTTCCATTTTACTGACCATTTTCTGGTTTAAGGAAACGCTGCCGAAAGAGCGCCGCGGCGCAGGCAAAGAAAAGCCTTCTTTCTCCTTTGGTGCGATGGCCAAAGCAATCAGCTACCCCACAGTGGGCATTTTGCTCATCCTCATGTTTGCCCAGCAACTGGCCTTCGGCGGGTTCGAGCAGCTACTTTCGCTCTTCACCCTCAGCCGATTGGGCCTAAACGCGGCCGGAAATTCGATTGTCTTCGTCTACATCGGCGTCATCGTCGTGGCCGTGCAAGGCGGCCTCATTGGCAAATGGAGCCGCGCTTATGGCGACCGGCGGCTCATTTTTGCCGGGCTGGCGCTGATGGCTGTGGGACTCGTCATGTTGGGCCTCACACCAGAACGCCCTGTACCCTGGTATTCACAAACCGCCATGACCGAAGAACTCAGCGGCAACCGCAGCTTGCCGGGCGAAACGCCACCCACGCAAAACGTCTCCCTGGATTTACCCGACGAAACCAACAGTGGTTGGCTGGGCTTGATCTGGCTGATGGTGGCTGTGGTTCCGGCATCCATTGGCGGCGGTATGCTGTCGCCGGCCATCAACAGCCTCATCACCAAACGGGTGAAAAATGACGAGATCGGTGGGATTTTAGGTATTTCATCGTCCTTTGTCAGCGCCGCCAATGCTCTTGGTCCTTTGTTAGGCGGTTTTATTTTTCAGGCGTTGGGAGCCAGCGCGCCGTTTGTGGCCGGGGGTGTTTTGTCTGGCCTGATGTTGGCGGTGGCCATGCAGCGGGTGAAACCGGGGCAGGAAGAACATACGGCCGTTGGTCTGGCGCGTGGTGGTGGGCATTAGCAAGCCG
>CALFEW010001012.1 GCA_937958365.1 uncultured Chloroflexota bacterium
CAATCTCCAATCTCCAGTCTTCTACTTCTTCGTCAACCGTGTAATCACCAGCCGCGCCAGGACGTTGAAGGCCATGACCACCACCAGCAGCACCAACGCCGCGCCCATCAGGGCCGATTCGTATAGCGGCACGGACATAATTTCGCCGTAGTTGTTGGCGATGAGCGCGGGTAGGGGGTAGGCGGCGTCAAAAAGCGAGCCGGGGATTTTGACGGTGTTGCCGACGAGCATCATCACCGCCAGCGTCTCGCCAAAGGCGCGAGAGAAACCCAGGACAACGGCCGCTAAAATACCGCTCAGTCCCGCGTGGCGCACGACACATTTTGTCGCTTCCCAGCGCGTCGCGCCTAACGCCAGCAGCGTCTCGCGCATTTCGCGGGGCACGCTGCGCAGCACTTCTTCGGTCACGGCCACCATCAGCGGGAAGGCCATCACCGCCAGCACGAAGCCGGCCGCGAGCAAGCCATAGCCGCTGGGGTTGGTGCGGGCGAAGAGGGGCAGAAATTGCCCCAGGGTACGATCCGACCAGGGGCCAATGTAGTCACGCACCAGGGGCACGATGAAGAGAACGCCCCACAGCCCGTAGACGACCGAGGGAATGCCCACAAGCAAATCAATGACCGGTTTAAGCGTGGTACGGGCGCGGTTGGAGGTGTATTCGGCCAGATAGATGCCGCTGAAGATGGCCGGGACGACGGCAATCATCATCGCCACCGAGGTCACGGCCACGCTGCCGACGATGAACGGCGCGAAACCAAAGAGGCCGCGCATGGGCTGCCATTTTTGCCCGGTGAGCAGATCGGTCAGGGGATAGGCTTGCAAGATGGGCCAGGCGCGGACGACGAGGGCGGCGGTGATGAGAATGACAAGTAAACAGACGGTTACGGCGGCAACACCAAAAGTTAGTCTGGCGCTGTCGTTTTTCAACGCCCGCCAGCGGTTCAGGCGTCCAGTCGCCTGAATCGTGGAATCCGCCGTCTTTACGACACTGGTGCTTCGGGCGATTTCTACTTCCATTGGATCACACTCCTTGAATGGCTAAAAACCCAGAGACGGAATTGAACCGACCCCGGGTTTTTCACCACGTCAACTATTGTGCCAGACGCTTTGTGGGACGTGGATATTGGCTTGCAAGCGGATATAGATTATTCACCAACCAGGGTCAACGCCTCCTGGATGCGCGCATCGGTGAGTTTGACATAGCCGGCGTCGGTGACGAAGGCCTGCCCATCGGTTAACACCCAGCGGTAGAAATTGGCGATGGCGGCGTTGGGTTCGCCTTTGGTGACGAGATAGAGGACGCGGGCGGGCGGGAAGGGATAGAGGCCCTCGGCTACGGCCGTTGTAAATTCATCGCGGGTGGCATAGAAGTTCTCCGCCTCGTCGAGCTGCCCGTTCCCGTCCAGGTCTATGGGAATGATGCGCAGGCCGTCAATCGGCTGGCCGGTGGTCTGGTCGTAGGCGAAGCCGACGTTGTTGTAGCCCACGCCCAACGGGTCTTGCCGCACCGCTTCGGCTACGCCAGGGTCGCCGTTAACGGCCGTGCCCACCAAATCTTCTTGCGCTTCACCCAGGCTAAACAAGGCCCACATCTCCGCCGCGCCGCTGGAATCGGAGCGCGTGTAGACGTTGATGGCGTCGGTGTTGCCATTGCCCAGAAGCTGATCCCAGGTGGTGATCTCGCCGGTAATCCAGATGCCGTTGGCCTCTTCCGGGGTGATACCCTGCGCCAGGAGCGCCTCCAGATTGGGGTTGGTGGCGTTGACTGTGCCGACGACGGAATCAATCGTCACTGGAACGAGGAAAGACCCCTGTTCCAACTCTTCCTGACGTGGTTCGCGGGAGAGCATGGCGATGTCGGCAACGCCGGAGAGCATATCGGTCATGCCTTTGCCCGCGCCGCCGGCCTGCACGTCGAAGGTGACGTTGGGATGAAGCGTCTGATACGCTTCGGCCCAAACGGTCATGAGCGGGAAGAGGGCAAACGCGCCGGAAACGCTGATGGTGACTTCTTCTTCCTCGGCTGCGGGCTGCGTTTCTGTCGTAGATGAATTATCGGCGGCGGTGTTGGTGTCTGACGCTGTTTCCTGTGTCCCGCCACAAGCAGCCAGCAGCAGAATGATGACCATGATAAGAAGTGTGCGGATACGGAATGATTGAAATAGCATGTTGCGTTCTCCTAAGGCAAATTAGTTGGATAAAGTGCTATGGGCGTCAGAATAAGTGGGCGGTTTGAGGATGAAGATAGGGCGTCCGGCGTGCAGATTGTGGGCTTCAACGGCCGTTAACAAGCGATTCACAAAGTTGCCTTCCGCCTCAGCGGCGATGACCAGCAGGTCATAATCGCCTTGCGCCAATTCGTCGGAGATTTGCTGCACGGGTTTGCCCTGACGGAAGCGCAGGCTGGCCTGGATGCCGCTCTTTTCGAGCTGACGCAGACATTGCTCCAGGTGTGCGCCGGAGGCGACGTCGGCGGGGTGATTTTTGCCGGGTTTGCGCAGCGGGCCACCCGACAGTGGCAAGATGGTGACGTGTTCGCCGGGCAGCAGGGCGAAAGGGGCCATCCAATCGAGCGCCTGGGTATCGGAGGCGAAGCCGCGCAGAGCCACCAGGATGCGGCGCATCGTCTGGTGCTGGCCGCGCACCAGCACGATGGGGGTGGCGGATTGGCGCATCACGGCCGTTAACGGCATGTGGGACGGCAAATGTAAAACGGTCAAACCGAAAGCCTCCTCGTGGGCTAACGCCAGCGCTTCGCTTAATTCGACGTGGGCGGCAGCGGTGAAGGTCGTGGTGGGCGCTTCCAAGACCTGGCTGAAGGTGGCGGCGGTGGCGGTAACGGCCGTTTCCCACTCCGGCGCATCATTCCAGACCAGAATTTTTGGCGCCGTCCGATTGATGGGCGGGTAAAGCCGCGTCAACGTCGCCTGGATTGCTTCCGCCGAACCGCGCAAAGGAATCACTTCCGCATCCAGCAACCGTGATAAAGTTTGCACGGCGGCGGCGTTTTCAGGATGAGCCATGACTACGCTGGCCCGTCCATTTTCACAGGCCAGGGGAATTGCCAGATAATAGGCCGCCAGCGCCGGCGGCACACGTTGGATCAGGCTGTCATCTAGGGTGATGCAGTCAGGGTCGAGATTGTAGTGCAGGGTCATA
>CALFEW010001013.1 GCA_937958365.1 uncultured Chloroflexota bacterium
CTCCGGCAGAGTGAAGCCGTGCTGGATGAACGCCACTACCAGCTTGGCCTGCGCACCATCGAACTGCGCCAGCAACCCGATTCGTGGGGGCGCTCCTTTGAATTTATCGTCAACGGCGTGCGTATCTTCGCCAAAGGTTCCAACTGGATTCCCGCCGACTCCTTCCCCACGCGCATCAGCGACGAGTATCTGGAAACGCTCATTCGCGGCGCAGCCGAGACGCACCAAAATATGCTGCGCGTATGGGGCGGCGGTTTCTTTGAGGAAGAACGCTTCTACGATTTATGCGACCGCTACGGCATCCTGGTCTGGCAAGATTTTATTTTCTCGTGCAGCGTTTATCCGTTGGACGACCCGGACTTTTTGGAAAACGTGCGCATCGAAGTGGCCGAAAATGTGCGCCGCCTGCGCCATCGGGCCAGCCTGGCGCTCTGGTGCGGCAACAATGAAATGGAGTGGGGTTGGGTAGATTGGGGGTGGAAGCAGCGGCCGGATTTAGACGATTTGAAAACGGCCTACGACCGCTTTTTCCACCACACGCTGGCCGAATGGTGCGCCGCCGAAGACCCGGACACCGCTTACTGGCCCAGTTCCCCCTCGTCGGATACGCCGTTCGCGAATCCCAACGGCCAGCAGCAAGGGGATGCGCACTATTGGGATGTGTGGCACGGCCGTAAACCGTTCACCGCCTACCGGGATCAATACCCGCGCTTCATGAGCGAGTTTGGCTTCCAGGCGCTGCCGCCCTTAGCCACCATCCGCACCTATGCCGACGAAGCCGACTGGAACATGACCTCCTACATCATGGAGCGCCATCAGAAAAACGACAGCGGCAACAGCCTGATGGTCGGGCAAATGCTGGATACCTTCCGCCTGCCCAAAGATTTCCCGTCACTGGTCTATTTGAGCATGGCGCTGCAAGCGGAAGGCATTCGCTACGGCGTGGAGCATTGGCGGCGCGCCCAAGAGCGGGTGGCGGGCACGCTGTACTGGCAGCTAAACGACTGCTGGCCGGTCGCTTCCTGGTCTAGCCTGGACTATTTTGGCCGTTGGAAGGCGCTGCATTACGCCGCCCGCCGCTTCTATGCGCCGGTGCTGCTTTCCATTGAAGATGCGCCGCCGCGCCAGGGTGTGTACGTTACCAATGATTTGGGCGCGGCATGGCACGGCCGTATCCGTTGGTCGCTCGAAACGCTGGCCGGTGTCACACTGGTAGCCGGTATGGCCGCCGTCGAAGCCGCGCCGCAGGCCACCACCCACATCAACACCCTGGACTTCGTCAGCCAGATCACCGACGACAACCGGCGCGACCTGGCCTTTGTCGTTGAATTGTGGCAGGCTGAGCAATTGGTGACGCGGCAGACGGCGTTCTTCGCGCCGACGAAGCATGTGCAGCTTGTGGAGCCGGAGATAACGGCCGTTTGCCGCCTGGAAGAAGCGACGCTGCACATTGAATTAAACGGCCGTTCCCTCGCCCGCCTGGTCGAACTTTCCCTCGACGGCGTGGATGTGGTGTTTAGCGACAACTACTTTGACTTGCCCACCGGCCGTTCAACCACGGTAACTTGTCCGCTGCCGCCAGGGTGGGGGTTGCCCCAGGCTGAGGCGGCGCTGCAAATTCGTTCTGTTTACGACTCGTTCAAACAGGGTGCAAAAACTTGAGAAAAAGGAGCCTACGATGACTGATATTCAAGCGATCATCGCTCATATGACGTTAGAAGAAAAAGCGGCGCTTTGTACAGGAGCCAGCGCCTGGTCAACCACGCCTGTCGAGCGGCTGAATCTCCCCGAACTGGTGGTTTCCGATGGGCCGCACGGCATCCGCCGCCAGGCAGACATTCACGCCTTGTCCCAGAGAAGCCTGCCCGCCACCTGCTTCCCCACCGCCTCCAGCCTGGCGGCCACCTGGGACGCCGATCTACTGCATGAGATGGGGCAGGCGCTGGCCGAAGAGGCCATCACCCTGAACGTGGACGTGATCTTGGGGCCGGGGGCCAATATGAAACGCACGCCGTTGTGCGGCCGTAACTTCGAGTATTTTTCCGAAGACCCTTACCTGGCCGGGCAGTTGGCGACCAGCCTGATCAACGGCATCCAGAGCAAAGGCGTGGGCACGTCGCTGAAACATTTTGCGGCCAACAACCAGGAATTCGAGCGCTTTTCAATCAGCGCCGACATAGACGAACGTACCTTGCGTGAGATTTATTTGCCGGCGTTTGAAACGGCCGTGACCCAGGCCAAACCCTGGACCGTCATGTGCGCCTACAACAAACTCAACGGAACCTACGCCTCCGAACACCATCGCCTGCTCACCGACATCCTCAAAAACGAATGGGGCTTTGAAGGGTTCGTCGTCTCCGACTGGGGCGCGGTTCATGACCGGGTAGCCTCGTTGCGGGCCGGGTTAGACCTGGAAATGCCCGGCCCCAAACAGGCGCGGGTCAACGCCGTCATCGAAGCTGTGCGCAATAACGAGCTGGACGAGGCCGTGCTGGATGAAGCGGCCCGGCGCATCGTGCGCATCGTCTGCCAGGCGATGCAAACGCCGAAAGGCGGCGAATTCGACGTCGCCGCCCATCACGCCCTGGCGCGCAAGATTGCCGCCGAGGGCATGGTTTTGCTCAAAAACAACGGCTTACTCCCCTTACAAAATCCGCAGCACATTGCCGTCATCGGCCGGGCAGCCCAGGAAGCCCATTTCCAGGGCGGCGGCAGTTCACACATCAATCCGACTCAAGTAGACGTGCCCTTCAATGAACTGCAAAAACTGGCCGGGAATGCCGAATTGAGCTTCGCCGCCGGTTATCCCGAAGACGACAGCTTCAAGCCGGGATTGATTGAGGAAGCGGCCGCGATAGCCCGGGTGGCCGACGTGGCCCTGCTTTACATTGCCCTGCCCAGCTTCAAAGAATCGGAAGGGTACGACCGGCCGGACCTGGATTTGACCCGGCAGCAGGTGGCGTTGATTCAGGCGGTAACGGCCGTGCAGCCCAACACCGTCGTCATCCTCAACAACGGCGCGCCGGTGGTGGTGCGGGAATGGATGGATGGCACAGCGGCCGTGCTGGAAGCGTGGATGATGGGCCAGGCCGGCGGCGGCGCGATTGCCGACGTCCTCTTTGGCCGCATCAACCCCTCCGGCAAGCTGGCCGAAACCTACCCTGTCAAACTGGCTGACACCCCGGCATACCTCAACTTCCCCGGCGAAAATGGCGTGGTGCGTTATGGTGAAGGCTTGTTCATCGGCTATCGCTACTACGACGCCAGAGAAACACCGGTGCAGTTCCCGTTTGGGTACGGCCTCAGCTACACCACGTTTGCTTACAGCAATCCCCAGGTCTCGGCGGCCACG
>CALFEW010001014.1 GCA_937958365.1 uncultured Chloroflexota bacterium
GGGGCATGGGCATCAGCCAATCCACCCACGGCACCGACAACACCCTTACGCTGACCAACCTGGCGCTGATGTGCGGCCACGTGGGACGCGCCGGAACAGGGCTGAATCCGCTGCGCGGCCAGAACAACGTGCAGGGCTGCTCCGACAGCGGTGGGCTGCCCAACGTTTACACGGCGTATCAGAATGTGGCGGACACGGCCGTACAACAAAAATTCCAACAGTTCTGGGGCGTCGAACTCAATCCCCAGCCCGGCCTCACCGCCACCGAAATGGTAGACGGAGCCGTCAACGGCAACGTGCGCGGCATGTTCATCGTCGGCGAAAACCCCATGATGAGCGAACCCGACCAGGAACACACACGCCACGCCCTGGAACAGCTCGAATTGCTCGTTTGCCAGGACATCTTCATCAATGAAACCGGCGAATTGGCCGACGTGATTTTGCCCGCCGTCAGTTTCGCCGAAAAAGACGGCACCTTCACCAACTCCGACCGGCGCATCCAGCGCGTGCGCAAAGCCGTCGAACCCGTCGGCCAATCCCGCGCCGATTGGGACATCCTCTGCGATTTGGGCCGCCGCATCGAGCAGCGCCTGGGCGTGCAACTTTCGGCCGGCTTCGATTATGCCCATCCCGCCGAAATCTGGGAGGAGATGCGCCAACTTACGCCCGACTTTTACGGCATAGATTATGCCCGGCTGGAGCGCGAAGGCGGCGTCCACTGGCCCTGTCCCAGCTTCGACCACCCCGGCACGCCCTTCCTCTTCGCCGACGACTTCCCCCGCGGCCGGGGCAAATTCTGGGAAGTGACCTTTGGCACAGACTCCGAGCAGCCGGACGCCGACTATCCGTTCAACCTCAGCACCGGGCGCGTGCTTTACCACTGGCACGGCAGCACCATGAGCGGCCGTTCGCGCCTGGAGGAAATCTACCCCGAAGCCACCTGCGAGATTAACCCGACCGACGCCAAAGATTTGGGATTGGCGACTGGCGACTGGGTGGAGGTGGAGTCGCGGCGCGGAGCGATTAAGCTGCGGGCGCTGGTCACCGGCCGTTCGCCACGGGGCACGGTGTTTATCCCCTTCCACTTTGCGGAGGCGGCGGCGAATGTGTTAACGATGGTGCAGCTAGACAAACGCGCCAAGATACCGGACTACAAGAATACGGCCGTTCGCCTCCATCCCACCACATCCCCCACCGACTGGGACGAAGGCTACCAGGAAGACCTGCTCGACCGCGGCGCTATCAAAGACCCCGTCCAGGTGCATTAGGGATGATGGGGTGACACCGGCTCACGCCATCATCCCATCAGATTTATGACATTCACATGCCAATCGTCATGCCAATTGGGTGAGCATCCACACTAAACGCGCCGCACAAAAAACCGCATAATACCCGAAACCAAATTGTGAAGACTTTCACAATTTGGCTGTTTTTTTGTATTCACACACTCTGCGGAACGGCCCAAGAGCGGATTCACAACCGGAAATCCGCAATCCGAAATCCAAATCCGCATTCCGAAGGAGGTTGTTGGATGGTATCTAAAACTCGTCAGGTGGAGCCGCCATCAGATGATAAACGATGGCGCATTGTGCAAGGAACCATGCGACGCAATGGCTTTGCGCGAAATTCTTTAATTGAAACCCTCCACACAGTACAGGAATCGTTTGGCTTCTTAGATGAGGAATCATTGCACTACGTCGCCGAATCGCTGCGCGTGCCGTTGAGCCAGGTTTATGGCGTTTCGACGTTTTATCACTTGTTCAGTCTGAAACCGGCCGGAAAACATACCTGCGTCATGTGTACGGGCACGGCCTGCTACATTAATGGTATTCCCAAGATGCTGCAAGCGGTGGAAGAGGAATTGGGCATTACGCCCGGCCAGACGACAGACGACGAATTGATTTCGCTGATGACAGCTCGCTGCCTGGGCGCTTGCGGCATTGCGCCGGTGGGCGTATTTGATGGCGAAGTCATGGGTAAAGTAACGGCCGAAAAAGTTTTGGCCCAAATTCAAAATTGGAAGGAGGCCGCCAATGGCGAATGAACAATTAGAGCAAATTGCCCGCGCCGAACATAAAAAGCAAGAGCAATACCAACACGTCGTAACGGTGTGCGTCTCTTCGGGGTGCATGTCGGCCCAGAGCGATGTGGTGAAAAAGGCTCTGGAAGATGCCATAGCCGAAAAAGAAATCGGCCACACCTGCCAGGTAAAAGGGGTGGGTTGCCGGGGACTGTGTTCCCGTGGGCCGTTGGTATCGGTGCAGCCGGAACACGGCCGTTTTGAACAAGAAATTCTCTACCAAAACGTCGCCCCTGAAGACGTAGGCGAAGTGCTGGCCAGTCTGGACGCGGAGCCGGTCGCGCGGCTGCAATGCCCCACCGACACCCCTTTCTTCCAACGACAGCACAAGATCGTCTTAGAAAACAGCGGTCGCATAGACCCGGAGCGCATCGAAGAATACATCGCCCATGAAGGGTATCTGGGGTTGGTAACGGCCGTTACCGAACTCTCCCCCGGTGAAGTGATAGACGAAATCAACCGCAGCGGTCTGCGCGGCCGTGGCGGTGGTGGCTACCCCACCGGCCTCAAATGGATCACCGTCGCCAAATCCGAAGGCGGCGAAAAATACATCATTTGCAACGGCGATGAAGGCGACCCCGGCGCATTTATGGATCGCAGCATCATGGAAAGCGATCCGCACCGCGTCATCGAAGGCATGGCGATTGCCGGGTATGCCACCGGAGCCAACACCGGCTACATCTACGTGCGCGGTGAATATCCGCTGGCCGTCTCCCGCCTGAAAACGGCCATTCGCCAGGCGCAAAAGTTGGGTTTCTTAGGCGATGCCATTTGCGGTACCACCTTCAACTTCAACATCAGCATCCGGTTAGGCGGCGGCGCGTTTGTCTGCGGTGAAGAAACCGCCCTCATCGCCTCCATCGAAGGCCGACGCGGCACACCCCGCCCCCGGCCACCCTACCCGGCCGAATATGGCCTGTGGGGCAAACCAACGCTGATCAACAATGTCGAAACCTTTGCCAACGTGCCGGCCATCTTGCGCAACGGTGGCGCCTGGTACGCCGGCATCGGCACGGAAAAGAGCAAAGGGACCAAAGTGTTCGCCCTGACCGGCGCACTGCAAAACACCGGCCTCATCGAAGTGCCGATGGGTATTTCCCTGCGCGAAATCGTCTACGAGATCGGTGGCGGCGCGCCGAACAATGCCACCATCAAGGCCGTGCAAACCGGCGGGCCTTCCGGCGGCTGTATTCCCGCCGACCACTTTGACACCCCCGTAGATTACGAGTCGCTCAAGGAATTGGGGTCCATCATGGGTTCCGGCGGCATGATCATCATGGACGAATCCTCTTCGATGGTGGATGTGGCCCGCTACTTCATGGAATTTTGCATGACTGAATCTTGCGGCAAATGTATCCCTTGCCGTGTGGGCACCGTCCATATGTACAACTTCCTGGACAAGATTTACAAAGGCGAGGCGCGCCACCGGGATTTGAAGATGCTGGAAAGCTTGTGCGAAATGGTCAAAGACACCAGTCTGTGCGGTCTGGGCCAGACCGCGCCCAACCCGGTACTCAGCACGCTGCACTACTTCCGCCAGGAATATCTGGATTTGTTAATAGATAATGGGCAAAACGGCCGTGCGCCCCAGGCGCTGGTCATTCCGGTGGAGGCATCCTCATGAAACGACCCTCACAATCCCGTATTAAGACCCTAAAGATTGACGGTGTGGACGTTGCCGCCCGTGAAAACGAGAGCATTCTGCAACTGGCACAAGAAAACGGCATCTTTATTCCAACATTATGTCACCTGGACGGCCTATCGGAATATGGCGGCTGCCGCCTGTGCATGGTGGAAATGAAAGGCTCTAACCGGCTCTATCCCGCCTGCATGACTTACGCCGACGAAGGCATGGAAGTTGTGACCAACTCCGAACGGCTGCGCGTGTACCGCTATATGATTCTGGACATGCTCTTCACCGAGCGCAACCACGTTTGCTCGGTGTGCGTCTCCAACGGCCACTGCGAACTGCAATATCTGGCCGCCAAATTGGGCATGACCCGCGTCGAACTGCCTTACCTCAACCCCAGCGTCACCGTAGACGCTTCCCACGATTTGTTCATCATGGACCACAACCGCTGCATTTTGTGCCAGCGCTGTGTGCGGGTCTGTGGCGAAATTGAATGGGCCTCTACGAAAGGCGTGATGGGGCGCGGCGTCAACACCCGCATCATCAATGACCTGAATGGTGATTGGGGCGATTCGACGACCTGCACAAGCTGTGGCAAATGCGTCAACGTCTGCCCCACCGGCGCGTTGGTGCAAAAAGGCAAGTCGGCCGGCGAAATGGAAAAGCGGCGCGATTGGCTGCCCTACCTGAAACTAATGCACGAGGACTAAGCCATGAGTGACAAAGCAAAATTAGCAACTGTCTGGCTGGATGGATGTTCCGGCTGCCATATGTCTTTTTTGGACATTGACGAACGTATTCTGGACGTCGCCGCCCTGGCCGACCTGGTGTACAGCCCGCTGGTGGATTTGAAAGAGTTCCCGGAAATGGCCGATGTCACCCTGGTAGAAGGCGCGGTCAGCAGCGAAGAAGATTACCATAAAATTCAGAAGGTACGCGCCCATACCAAAATTCTGGTGTCGTTGGGCGACTGCGCCGTCACGTCGAACGTGCCGGGAATGCGTAATCCGTTTAAGGCGGAAGACGTTCTGAACCGCGCTTATATAGAAAACGTAGACATCAATCCGCAAATCCCGGTACAGGTCATTCCGCCGCTGCGGAAAACGTCGGTGCCGGTGCATCACGTGGTAGACGTAGACGTGTACGTGCCTGGCTGCCCGCCCTCGGCGGACACCATCTTCTACGTACTCACGGAACTGCTGGCCGGCCGCAAACCGGACATGAAGGGTGTAACGAGGTTTGGCATATAGAGCGAGTAGCGAGTAGCGGGTAGCAAGTGGCCGGTGATTCTTACCCGCTACTCGCCACCCGCTACCCGCAAAAGAGCAAAATCTGATGAGCAAAACGATTACGATTGATCCCGTGACCCGGATTGAAGGGCACAGTAAGATAACCATACAGTTGGACGACGACGGCCGTGTGGCCGATGCGCGCTTTCATGTGACCCAGTTTCGGGGGTTCGAGAAGTTTACGGAGGGACGGCCGTTTCACGAAATGCCCGCCCTCACCGCCCGCATCTGCGGTATCTGCCCGGTCAGCCACCTCATCGCCTCGTCCAAAGCCTGCGATGCGCTGCTGGCCGTCACTGTGCCGCGCACGGCGCGCAACCTGCGCCGCATTATGAACCTGGCCCAGATCGCCCAATCGCACGCGCTGAGCTTCTTCCACCTCTCCTCGCCCGACCTGGTATTGGGCATGGACGCCGACCCGGCGCAGCGCCACCTGTTTGGCGTGGCCCAGGCCGCGCCGCAGTTGGCCCGCGATGGCATCGCTCTGCGCAAATTCGGCCAGCAAATCATTGAGCTGTTGGGCGGCAAGCGCATCCATCCGTCGTGGATTGTGCCCGGCGGCGTCAGCCACCCGCTGTCCAAAGAAGACCGCGACACCATCCTGGCGATGATTCCCGACGCTTTGCTGCGGGCGCAGCGCACCCTGGACTGGTACAAGGGCGTTTTCGGCCAGTTCGACGAGGAAATCCGCAGCTTTGCCAATTTCCCCACGCTGTTCATGGGCATGGTAAATCCCAAGGGCGATCTCTCGATGTATGCTGGCCGCATTCGCATCGTCAACGCCGTGGGCGAAATTGTGGCCGACCAGTTAGAACCGGCCACTTACCAGCAATGGCTGGCCGAATCGGTCGAGCCGGATTCGTACCTGAAATCGCCATACTATAAGCCGATGGGCTACCCGAACGGCATCTTCCGCGTGGGGCCACTGGCGCGCATGAACATCATCTCTCGCTGCGGCACAGAAATCGCCGACGAGGAGTGGGCGGAGTTTCGCATGTTGCAGCGCGGCGCGGTGTTGAGTTCGTTCCAATATCACTACGCCCGACTGATTGAGATCATTTACTGCATTGAGCGCATTCGCAACCTGTTGAACGACCCGGACATTCTGAGCGACCATGTGCGTTCGTTTGCTGAACCGAATGCGTTCGAGGGTATTGGCATGTCGGAAGCGCCGCGTGGCACGCTGCTGCACCATTACAAGATTGGCAAAGACGGCCGTATCACCTGGGCCAACATGATCATCGCCACCGGCAACAACAACCTGGCGATGAACAAAGGCGTTCATCAGGTCGCCAAACATTTCATCCGCGGCGAGAAAATCCAGGAAGGGATGCTCAACCGCGTGGAAGCCGTTATCCGCACCTTCGACCCCTGCCTGAGCTGCTCCACCCATGCCATTGGGCAGATGCCGCTGCATCTGCAACTGCTGGCCCCGGATGGCGCGGTGTTGGATGAGAAGTTTAACAATTAACAGATAACAGTGAACAGTTAACAGTGAACGATTGACCGTTCACTGTTAATTGTTATTTGTTCACTGTTCACTGTTTCCCTCGGCTTTGATGAACACGTTCATTATTGGCTATGGCAATCCGCTGCGCGGCGACGATGGGGTGGGCTGGCGGGTGGTGGAAGAAATTGTCAATGGGCAATTGTCAATTGTCAATCGCCAACCGGAAACGTCCCCCAATCCGAAATCCGAAATCCGAAATCCGAAATTGATTGCTGTGCATCAGTTGTTGCCAGAATTGGCGGAGCCGATCAGCGAAGCGGAGTTGGTGATTTTTGTGGATGCGGCGGTGGAAGGGGAGCCGGGGGTGGTGCGGACGCAGGCGGTGGAACCACGGCCGCAGCCGATGGGGGCGTTTACCCATCACTTTGACCCGGCAGGGTTGTTGGCGTATGCGGGGGAGGTGTACGGCCGTTGCCCCCGCGCGTATTTGGTGACGGTAACGGCCGTTAGCCTGGGCTACGCAGAAACACTATCCCCTACCGTCGAGGCCGTGCTGCCAGAAGTGCTGGCCGAGATTCAGTCGCTCATTAGTCAAACCCGCGCATAATTTGACACACCTTTCCTCATTGGCGTATGATCCATTTTAACGAGACGCAGGATTGTCTGGAAATGGATGACGAACTATTCTCCGATTTGTTAGAAAGTGTCCGAGTAGGTGGCGCTATTTTGCGAAGAGAGCAAAACGCGGCACGAACATTCCATGTACAGAGTGTTACCATGACCGATTTAACAATTGCCTTGCCCAATGAGGTGATGATTAAACTACAAGAATTGGCCGAGTACCATAACGTCACCCCAGAAGATTTGGTGCGCGCCAGTGTAGAGGAACTGATCGCCTCGCCAGAGGAAACGTTCCAGAACGCGGTGGACTATATCTTACAAAAGAACCAAAAGCTCTATCAACGATTAGCCGCCTGATGCGTTATCTGACTCTTAGCGAAGCGCTTGAATTGCATGAAAGAATTATCACGCAGACAGGCGGAGCAAGCGGTTTGCGCGATATGGGTGGTTTGGAGTCGGCTCTGGCACAACCGCGTATGACGTTTGAAAGAGAAGAACTCTACCCAACGACAGCCGAAAAAGCGGCGGCTTTGGGGTTTTCCATCATTCAAAATCACCCATTCGTGGACGGGAACAAGCGCACTGGACATGCGGCGATGGAAATCTTTCTGGTGTTGAATGGGTACGAAATTGACAAATCGGTAGATGAGCAGGAAGCAGTTATTTTGCAGGTAGCCTCTGGCTCCTTGACTCGCAGGGCTTTTACGAATTGGGTACGCACGTCCATCCAAAAACGATAAACTCTATCTGCTGAATCTCTTCATATTTCCCACATTGTGTAATAGTCAAGAGATGGTCAAAGTCATTCTGAGCGGAGTCTTCGGAGCGAAGAATCCCTATTTCTCGGCAGTAGGGGATTCTTCCTCGAAGACTCGTCAGAATGACA
>CALFEW010001015.1 GCA_937958365.1 uncultured Chloroflexota bacterium
CCCAGACGATCTGCAAGCCATGTTGCAGCTCTAAAGTGACCCCCAGCAACTGTCTAGAAATTGCCGACAATTCAACCCTTCATCCTCACCTGCCCATTTATTCATTCCGCACCCGTAATCGCGTGGTTTTTGACTATCTCTTTGCGCTTCGATGCCGATTCCTCACCTATCCCCATACGGTCTATTGCTTCCCTCCATGAACCGGCATATAGTGACATAGTCAGGTCATTTTGGTAATCGAGGGAGTCTATGAACCGCTTTTTTCTTCGTTTCTTGTCGCTTGCGTTTATCCTGATTTTCTCGTTGTTTCTATGCTTGGCGGCTTGCCGCCGGGAACCACCGTCGCAACAACCACTGCTCAACGAAACGGCCGTTCCCACCCCGACGCGCCTCCCCCCTATTGCCGCACAGGAACCACCCACGCCTGCCCCTGAAACCCCCGCCTGGCCGCCGCAGGTGGTTTACAGCAGTCCTGCGCCCGGCGAACCGGCGCTGCTGGATGGGGCCATGACCATTCGCTTTGACCAGCCCATGGACCAGACGGCCGTAGAAGCCGCCTTTTCCATTTCCCCAGCGCCAGAAGCGGGCCTGTTCGCCTGGCCGCGCCCGGATACCCTGGTTTACACGCCTGTTCAGCCGTGGGAACGACAGCAGACCTACCGGGTGCATATCGGCAAAACGGCCGTCTCCCAATCCGGCGTCCCCCTCGCCGACGATGTGGAGTTATCGCTGCAAACGGTCGGCTATCTGGATGTGAGCCAGGTAATGCCTGACGGTGGGGGGAATGTAGCGGTGGATACGGCCGTGACCGTCATCTTCAACCGCCCTGTCGTGCCCCTGGTCGCCAGTGCGCAACAAGCCGATTTATCCCAGCCGCTGCAATTTACGCCACCGGTGGTGGGGCAAGGAGAATGGCTTTCCTCCAGCATCTACCGCTTTACGCCGGAGAGCAATCTGGTGGGCGGCACGAAATATCAGGTGACCATTCCTGCCGGATTGACCGATACCACCGGGGCCGTTTTGACCGCCGATTACATCTGGGACTTCCGCACGACATCGCCGCAAGTGGACGACGTGCAGTTCCCGCCCGGTAGTTTACCCTACCTGGATCCCACAGCGGCCATCACGGTGACGTTTAACGTGCCCATGGATCCGGCAAGGACAGAAACGGCCGTTTCCCTCGCTCCCGCACCCGCAGATGGCCTGACCTTCACCTGGGACGACGCCGGGCAGATACTAACTTTGCAGCCGACACGGCCGTTAGACCTGGCGACGGCCTATACCCTGACCATCAGCGCTCAGGCTCAAGCCGCGGGCGGCGCGGCGCTGGTTAGCCCACGCGACACCCATTTCCGTACCTACCCCTATCCCACCATCACCGAGGTGACGCCGGCAGAGGGCGAGTTGTGGGATGTCAACGACTTTTGGGACGAACGGCCTCCATTTATTGACTTTGCCGGGCCAATGGACGCCGACAGTTTTGCCGGGCGCATCACGATTGAACCGGCGCCGGCTGAATTCGACTATTTCTATCAAGACTGGATAGACTGGGAAGGTAAAGCCCAGCACCGCCTGTCGCTGGATTTTGTCGAACAGCGCGATGTGCCCTACACCATCACCCTGTCGGCCGACGTGCAGGACATTTTTGGTAACCAACTGGGCGAAGATTTCACCTGGCATTTCACCACCATCCCCTACTTGCCGGTCGCCAGTCTCAACTTCCCGCCCAATGGCCACATCATGCTCCTGAGCGACAGCTTCCCCACGGCCGTTGACCTGGTCTATCGCAACGTCCCCACCGTCACTCTGAATCTGCACGACGCCCGACTGCCGTTTTATTACCTGACCCACATCTACGAGATCGATGATTACAAACCGCCCTTCTTGCCCCAACGCTCCTGGACTTTTCCCAGCACGGCCGTCGCCGACGAACCCGTCATCGAACATGTGCCGTTGGCCGATGGCGGCGCGCTGCCTTTGGGCGTCTATTTTGTGGAAGCCGCAGTTCCGGGGGTTGAGACCCATCGCTATTCACAAACAAAGCGGGGTTTTATCATCGTCGCCGATACCAACCTGGCCGTGAAGCAGATGTTGGACGCCACTTATGTATGGGCCACGGACATCGCCACCGGCGCGCCGACCGTGGGGCGCACCATCACCTTGTACGGCCAAGATACCAGCAACTTTGGCACGGCCGTGACCGACGCCAACGGTTTCGCCGCCATCCCTTACGATGGGACCAGCGAAGAGCAGGTAGTGGCCGTCAGCGGCACGCCGGGTGCTCCCGGTTTTGGTCTGGCTTATGCCGGTTGGGACGTTCGCGGTTATTCACGTTCC
>CALFEW010001016.1 GCA_937958365.1 uncultured Chloroflexota bacterium
TTTACGGAGGAACTATGTTAAAAGAATTCAAAGCATTTATTAGCAAAGGCAACGTGATTGACCTGGCCGTGGCCGTCATTTTGGGCGGCGCATTTGGCGCTATCGTCAAATCATTGGTAGACGACCTGATTATGCCGCTCATCGGCATTTTGCTGGGTGGCGTCAACTTTTCGGCTCTGACCCTTCAAGTCGGCGACGCCGTCCTCACCTATGGCAACTTCATTCAGGCCATCATCAACTTCCTGGTCATCGCTTTCGCCCTTTTCCTCATCATCCGCGCCGCCAACAACGCCAAAAAGAAAGAAGAAGCCGCCCCCGCCGCCCCACCAGCCCCCTCCGCCGAAGAAAAACTGCTGGCCGAAATCCGCGATTTATTAAAAGAAAAGAAGTAGTTGGTTAGTCGGTTAGTTGGTTAGTAGACAAACTAAGCAACTAACCAACCCAACCAGCCACTTCCCACTTCACAATTCACCATTCACAATTCATACTTCTTCACTCGGGAGTCCCTATGTCATCTATTTACTTTAACGCCGAACACGATGCGTTCCGTCAGATGGTACGCAAATTTGTCGAGACCGAAATCAACCCCCACATCGAAGAATGGGAAACGGCCGGTATCTTCCCTGCCCACGAGTTGTTCAAAAAAATGGGCAATCTGGGACTGCTCGGCCTCACCTATCCAGAAGAATATGGCGGTGGTGAGGTAGATTACTGGTATCAAACCATCCTCCTGGAGGAAATTGGTCGGGCCGATGCCGCCGGGCCGCCGTTGGGCATTGCGGTGCATACCGACATGGCCACCCCCGCCCTGGCCGAGAATGGCTCCGATGCCTTAAAACGTGAATTTTTGGCTCCGGCCATCGCGGGCGATCTGGTTTCAGCGGTAGCCATCAGCGAGCCGGGCGCCGGTTCCGACGTTGCGGCCATCAAAACCTGGGCGCGGCGCGATGGCGGCGATTACCTGATCAACGGCTCCAAAATGTGGATCACCAACGGCACGCAGGCCGATTTTCTCTGCCTGCTGGCCCGCACCAGCGACGAGAGAGGCTTTCGCGGCATGTCGCTCTTTATCGTGCCCACCGCTTTGCCCGGCTTCAGCGTCAGCAAGAAGCTGGATAAATTAGGCCACCGCAGCAGCGACACCGGCATTCTGGCCTTCGACGACGTGCGCGTGCCGGAAGCGTATCGGATTGGGCCGGAAGGCATGGGTTTTATCTTACAAATGCGCCAGTTCCAGCGCGAACGGCTGGCGGGGTCGCTCATGGGCGTCAGCGGCATGGAAAAGATGATCCGCCAGACCATCGCCTACTGCCGCGAACGGGAAACGTTCGGCCAGCCGCTCATTGACAACCAGTACATCCACTTCCGCATCGCCGAACTGCTGACAGAAGTCGAGGCGCTGCGCCAGCTTGCCTACCACTGCGTGCGCCTCTACATCGCCGGGGAAGACGTGACCAAAGAGGTCTCGATGGCAAAATTGAAAGGCGGCCGTCTCTCCCGCGAGGTGGCCGATAGCTGCCTGCAATTCCACGGCGGCATGGGCTACGTGGAAGAATACCCGATGGCCCGCTATTACCGCGACGCCCGCCTCATGTCCATCGGCGGCGGCGCAGACGAAATCATGCTGGGCATCATCGCCAAGTATGAAGATATGTTGCCGCGCCGGAAGAAGGCGTAGGCCGTAAGTCGTAAACCGTATTCCGTAATCCGTAATCCGTGTTCCATTAACGGAATACGGAACACGGAATACGGTTTACGGGACACGGGACACGGAACACGGAACACGGATTACGAAAAATGCCCTACGAAACCCTGGAAATTACGCAAAAAGGCAGTGTGGCCTTTGTGAACTTAAATCGGCCGGAGGCGCGGAATGCGATGAACCGGCAGATGGTGCAGGATTTATTCGATTATTTCGCGTCTATCCGTGAGGATCGAGCGGTGCGGGTGGTGGTGATTGGGGCCAACGGCCGTATCTTTTGCGCCGGTGGTGACATCAAAGAAATGCAGGCCGGCTTCACCGAGGATGAGGCCACGCAGGTGGCCCACGTGGGGGTGTTTGACGCGATGTTAACGGCCGTTGCCACCGCCCCACAAGTCACCATCGCCAAAATCCACGGCAGCGTGCTGGGTGGCGGCGTCGGTCTCATCTGCGTCACCGACATCGCCATTGCCGCCGCCGACGCCAGCCTGGGTCTGCCCGAAGTGCGCCTGGGACTCGTCCCGGCCGTCATTTCGCCCTATGTGGTGGCGCGGGTGGGGTTGGCGCGGGCACGCCAACTCATGCTCACCGGCGCACGCCTGAGTGGCGCTGAAGCCGCCGCCGTTGGCCTCGTG
>CALFEW010001017.1 GCA_937958365.1 uncultured Chloroflexota bacterium
CAGGGGGTTGCCAAACTCCCGACTGCCTACATCTTACGACGGCCGTCAGCCCATCCCGCCGCTGTTCTACTCATGCTCTTGGCTACCTGAATTCCCACAAAATCCACCCCTGTCGCCCAAGTGACGCCCGGTTGTCGTAGACATGACTGCATTCTCTCCGCTATACTTTGCCTGGTTCAATAACTAAAAAAAGTAGAACGAGGGAAGTGCAGATGAAAATTGATTCAACCTTGGTAAAGAAATTACGCACGGCCGAAAACTGGTCGCAAGAGCAGCTTGGCGAGGCGTGCGGATTGAGCCTGCGTACCATTCAACGGCTGGAAAACGGCGGCAACGCCTCCCTCGAATCAGTCCGGGCACTGGCCGCTGCGTTTGGGATTGACCCTAACGAGCTGCTGCTCAGCGAAACTGAAGCAACCCTGACGCCGTTGGCTGCGGTGAAAACCGGGTTGCGCGAGTTCGCCAACTTCTCTGGCACGATGACGCGCTTTGAGTATTGGTGGTTTTTGTTATTTTTTGTGGTGGTAACGGCCGTAGCCACCATCATCCACGAAAAAGCATACCAAATTGCCGCCGTGATCCTACTGCTGCCCTTCCTCGCCGCAGGCAACCGGCGGCTAAACGATGCCGGTCATAGCCCCTGGTGGCAGTTCTTCTGGTTCGTGCCGTTTGGGCAGATTGTCGTCTTAATTTTGCTGGCCCAACCAGGCAGCGGGCAAACCGACCCGCCCGTGACAAAAAGTTTCGACGCTGCCTGATTCGGCTGGTAGAGAGTGCATACGGCCATAACCCTTACCCATCCCCGTCAACTGTCAACCCTGACTGACGACGTTCAGCCGGGCGCAAACTGCGCAGAATCGTCTCGAAGATGGGGCGCATCTCGGCCAACTCGTCTTCCGACGAAAGGCAGCACAGACAGGCGGAATGATGGTTCGCAGCGTCTATTGACTGAGTTTCAGGTGGTGGCCGCCCGACACCCTGTTTCACAGCACGGCCGTGTCCTTTCTGGCCTCTCACCAACAGCAGGGGCTGGTCACGGGGCGACTTCTCCACGTTCACCTCTCCCTAGACGTGGGGAGGTTATCAGGTCATCAGACTCGCGCGCGCTGCGTCGCACTCTTCGTCTACGCCTGGCGGGTGCAAAAAGAGCGTTTCATTCTGGCGTAACTGCGCCAC
The DNA here is from genome assembly GCA_937958365.1 of uncultured Chloroflexota bacterium. Taxonomy (GTDB): domain Bacteria; phylum Chloroflexota; class Anaerolineae; order Promineifilales; family Promineifilaceae; genus Leptovillus. The sequence goes on from CALFEW010001017.1 coordinate 1,177, forward strand.
GACCACGGCGACAACATCCCGCGCACGCATCAGACGCGCCGCCGCGTGCCCGACCTGTCCCCGGCGCTGGAGGTTGCGTGAGTCCAGCCAGCCATCGGCCAGGATGAAGTTCTGGCAGCAGTGGTCTATCTCACCGTACTCGACGCGCACAACGCGCGCCCCTTCCCGGAGGAGAACGTGCTTGGGCAGCCGGTAGCGCACGCCGGCCAGGGATTCGGCCAGGTGGATGGTCGTGTTTTCGGAGTGGCCGACGCCGAGCAGCAGCACCTGTCCATCCCGTTCATACACGCGGCCAACCGGACTGTCCAGCCCATGCGGCACAGCCACAGGATGGGGAGCGGTGATGACCGGGGCGTGCGGCCCAATCGCGGCAAAGGCGTGCGGGCTGTCGCTGCGCAGCACGCCCGGCAGTTGCCAGAAGGTGTGGGCCACGATGCCCATGTCCAGACAGGGCGTCGTTTGCGGGTCGAAGGGGATGTCCTCATCGTCGGTCATGCTGGGCATGACCAGCGTGCCCGTCGCGCCGAGGGCCGCGCGCAAGGCGGCGATCAGGCCGACCGGCCCATCCTCGACCGGCTTCACGCGGGAAAACGCGCAATGCACCAGCAGGACGCCGCCCGGCGTCACGCCGATGTCGAGGAGTTGCTCTACAAGTTGGTTGGGGGAGAATATCATGGTCAACCTCTAATCTAGCAGGTGCGCTCGAAGGTGAGCATCTCTTGTTGTAGAACCGCCAGCCAACGGGCGGCCCTTCCCTATATAATGGGCAAAACGGCCGTTTCCGGCAAACGGCCGTTTCACTAACCAAAAGGTAGGCAGTGGATGACAATGATCAGCAAACGAATGATGCTATGGACGGGATTGCTAGGGTTGTTTGTCTGTGGGTGGAGCTTGGCCGGTACACGGCCGTTACAGGCCGCCGGTGTGGTCGGGACGGGGACGCCGGGAAGCTGCACGGCGGCGGCGCTGACGGCCGCGCTGAGTGGCGGCGGTAGTGTCAGCTTCAACTGCGGCCCTGCGCCCCACACCATCACGCTGACGACCGAACAAACCATCACGACCGATACAACTATAGACGGCGGCGGCCTGATAACCCTCAGCGGCGGCCAGGCAATACGCCTGTTCAGCGTGCAAAATGGGGCGGCTTTCACCGTGCGCGGTTTGCGGCTGGTAGACGGCCGGGCCAACGACAACGGCGGGGCCATCTACGCCGAACGGCTGAGTACACTCACCATTGAGAACTGCACATTTGAGGACAATGTGGCCGCCAACGGCGGCGCCATCGCCACCAATGGCTGGGGAGCCAACGACGCCGGGGTGGTCGTGACCATCAGCGGCAGCGCCTTTGACGGCAACACGGCTACCGCGCCGGGCATCCCTGGCGGCGGCAACGGCGGCGGCGCAGTGTACCTGTCCGGTGGTTCGGCGGCGACGGTCAGCGACAGCCTCTTCACCGGCAACCAGGCCAGCAACGGCGGGGCGATTCACCTGCTGCACAGCAATCTCCTGGCGACGGGAACCACCTTCACCAGCAACAGCGCCCAGAACACGGCCGGTGGTGGCGGTGGCGGCGCGGTTTACATGGACGGCACGAAGGCGCTCAGCGGCCAGGTGCGGCTTGTGACCAGTACCTTCCGCGAGAATACGAGCAATCAATTGGGCGGGGCGATATTCAGCTTCCCGGAAGGCTCCGATTCTACGTCCATAGACCAAAGCACCTTCGACAGCAACGTCTCCACCAACCGCGGCCAGGGCGGGGCAATTTACCACCAGAGCGCCCTGGGCATCGGG
>CALFEW010001018.1 GCA_937958365.1 uncultured Chloroflexota bacterium
GGTCTTCCCGTTTGCCGACGTCAGAGACAGCGCGGATAGAAACCATCCGTTACAGAAGATGCTTATCTGGCGCAGTCCCAATCAGCTGGGCGAGTATGTGGTTTTGCAGCCGACCGCCAACAGCCACCTCATCGCCTGGGACACGGCCAACGGCTCTCTGGCAGCCCCTAAAATGAAAAGCCGCCTGCTCCCGAACCGCATTGATAGCGCTAACTATCAGTACGGCCAATTAACGGAAGCAAGCGACTCCCATAGAACAAATGTAGCATACACAATCGAGGCTATGGCGTCAACCATCCATCGCGCTGCCGCCAATCAGGGGGTTTTGGGTGCGCATTGCAACGCGCTCATGTTGTGCAAAGCGATTTACGGCCGTTTACCAGACCATCTCCCGGCCACGTTGGAGGCCGTCATTGACGGCTCGGTGAAGACTGGGCTGGATTTGACGCCGGTCAAGCAGTGGAATCAGATGGCCATCACCCGCATGGTTAAACATGGTCAGGCCAACACCAACCGCGCCATGCCGGCTGTGCTGGTGGACCGGCTGCCGGAATGGTTGCGGCCACAGGCGGAGGTTGCTCACAGCGGTTGGCAAACCGCCCATTGGCTGGACACTCTGGCCAATGCCCTGGAACTGCACAAGGCGCAGTATTGGGCCGACGTGGAAGCGCTGGCTACCGAAGCGTGCCCGCCGCTGGAACTCTTTGAACACGGCCGTGACTGGCTGCCCGTCGGTAAGGATTTGCGTCAGGCGTACAGTCGCGTCATCCGGCAGGCAATCGGCGCTGTTGGCGTTGGCGCTGAAGTCGCCTCCGATGATGTTTCGATTACGCTCAACACAAACTTCGACGCTGCCCGTCAAGCCAGTGAAGCATTCCTGGCTCAGTGGCCGGTGGAGAAACGGCCGTTTGTCTTGTTAGGCGCAGCGGCGTACTTGTATGTACACGGGCCACAAAATGGCGAGCCAGTACATGATGCGCTCATCTGGCAGTTGGGCGCCAAACAGGAGGGCAGTGGTCGGGAGTCAGGCATTGCCCAGGCCATGCTCGATGCTCTGCGTCAGATTGGACTGCTCGGTGACCCGATATGGACGACATCCGGCGTGGTTCTTTACTACAACGAGGAGCCGCAGGCGCGGCGTGCCGGCGTACCGGTCAGGCTGAATGGGGTCTGGCTCAACTGGCTCAATTCACGAAACGGCCGTGCCTACAGCCGTATGAGCAACGTGCCGAAGGCCGAACGCGACCTGGCCAAAGCCCGCATTGCCAACTTCGTGCAAGAGCAGTTTCGCGGCATGATACTTACCACCGAAGTGACCGATAGCAACCGCGTGGTAGCGCGCACGCCGCATGGCAACCTGTTCGGCTACGTGCAAAAAGACCACGAACTGGCAGCCATCCGCTATGACCAGTGGCGCATTGCCTGGGCGCATGCCATTGACGGCAACGTGTTGGCGGTGCTGGAACCGGCAATCTGACGTTTCTTTTCCTATTCATCAAGACGGTAACTGGCCTTTCGGGGTTAGTTATCGTCTGTTTTATGATCCATTGACGGTATCCATTATAATGTTGGACAAAGCGAGATTTTGTTCGTCTTGTTTTGCAAAGTTGGAGGACAAAGATGACATTGACAATTGACCTACCGCAAGATTTAGCGCGTGAACTGGCAACTGAAGCCGGTAAGCTGGGCATACCCTTATCCGATTATGCCCTACGATTGCTCTATTCCCGAGAATTAACCGAGAAAAAACCTGAAACAGGTGACGAATTGGTAGCATATTGGCAAGAAGCTGGGCTTATAGGGTCTCGCAAGGAGATTGATGATAGCCAACTATATGCGCGGCAAATTCGTACTCAGGCAGAGACACGAGTGCGGGAGTAGCCTCTATGTATCTATTAGACACAGATATTCTCATTGATGTGCAGCGTGGGCATAAACCGGCAGTGGCATGGTTTGCTGAACTTGAATCGATACCTTCTGTGCCAGGGTTTGTCGTTATGGAGCTTGTACAAGGATCTGAAAATGCGCAACAGATCCGGCAAGCATTGAAGTTGATTTCGCCATTCACCGTCGTGTGGCCTTCCGAGTCTGACTGCAATCGTGCCTTAGCGGATTTCACGGCCTATCATCTATCACACAGCCTGGGGCTGTTAGATTCTCTTATTGCTGCTTGTGCTACCGGTTTGTCCGCAACGCTTTGTACATTCAATGCCAAGCATTACCGTATTGTGCCAGAATTGAAAATAGAACAACCATACGATCGGTAATCACAATTTCTTTTTAGTTTTGCCAGGACGGCTATCTGCTCTTCGGAGTAGGTAGCCGTTTTTTTTGCTTGCGCCTGGTTGGGGAAAGACAAAGGGGCTGGCAGGGCTGGCCGGAGGCGCTATCGCGCCAGATAAGATGAGTTTTTTATCAACCCAATTTACGTTATAAGGAAAGTGACACATGTATCAAAAACTCATCATCGTTGGCAATTTGGGCAGCGCGCCA
>CALFEW010001019.1 GCA_937958365.1 uncultured Chloroflexota bacterium
GGGCGTGCTGGTAGATTGGTGGTCTGGCGTGGCGAGGCTTGACGGCCGTATTGACCAGCCGAAGTGTCTTTTGCCCGCTGCGATTCCGAAGAAGAACTCCACGACCAGGCCGGCGTTTTCTGATTCCAACTGCTGGCGCGGGAAACGCTTTGCTGGCGGCGGGCTTGCGGCCGTCCGCCGCTGGTCAGTTCGGCCGGAATGTCTAACAAAAAGCGAGAGGGCGTCGCCGCTTCCGGTTCGCCGTAAATCGAACGACGAAAGGCGTGCAAGAGATACAGCCGGTCTTTGGCCCGCGTAATGCCCACGTAAAAGAGCCGCCGCTCTTCAGCCAGCTCTTCGGCGTCGTCCAGCGAGCGGCTGTGGGGCAGCATCCCCTCCTCCAGACCGGTGATGAAGACGACGGGGAATTCCAGCCCTTTGGCAGCGTGCAGCGTCAACAGAGTGGTGGAACTGGGCGCGTCTTCCACGTTGTCGGCTTCCGACACCAGGGCGACCTGCTCCAGGAATTCGCTCAGAGTCAGGGAGGCGTCGGCGGCGACGCCGCGCAGTTCCATCACATTTTCCCAGCGGTCGTGCCCTTCATCTGTGCCGTCGTCTATGTATTCGCGGTAATGGGTTTGCTCCAAAACCAGATCGAACAATTCGCCCACGGTGGCGCTGTCTCGCAGTGTGATCCAGGCGAAGAGCAAATTGCCAAACTCTTGCAGGGCCGTGAGGGCGCGGGCGCGGAAGGGATGTTGGGCGTGGGCATTGGTGGCAATCTCCAGCACGGCATCACCGGGCTGCCAGCCGTTAGCGGCGGCCCAATCTTGCAACTGCTCTAAGGTTTTGGCCCCAATGCCGCGAGTGGGCACGTTGATGACCCGGTTGAAGCTGACGGAATCGGCCGTATTATGGATCAGGCGCAAATAGGCGATCAGGTCTTTGACTTCGCGTCGTTTGTAGAATTGAGTAGCGCCGACGAGCCGGTAAGGCATACCGGCGCGGATGAAGGCTTCTTCCAGGACGCGGGATTGGGCGTTGGTGCGGTACATCACGGCCACATCGCCGGGCGAGTAACCATCCAGCAGCAAGCTTTGAATGGCGTTGATGACAATGTCGCCTTCTTCCAGATCGTTGTAGGCTTCGCCGATGACGATGAGGTCGCCGCCCTGCCGTTCGGTGAACAGCTCTTTGTGGACGCGCTGTGTATTGTGACGGATGACGGCTTTGGCGGCGTCCAGGATGGTTTGGGTGGAGCGGTAATTTTGCTCCAGCAGCACCACCTGGGCGTCGGGATAGGCCTGCTGAAAGCGCTGGATGTTGCGAAAATCCGCGCCGCGCCATTTGTAGATGGACTGGTCGGAGTCGCCCACGGCGAAGATGTGGCGGTGGGCGGCGGCCAGATGCTGGAGCAAGGCGTATTGGGTAGTGTTGGTGTCCTGGAATTCGTCTACCAGGATGTGTTCGTAGCGCTGCTGGTATTTTTGCAGAACGTCCGGCCTTTCGTCGAGAAGCAGGGTGGTATTCATGAGCAAATCGTCGAAATCCATGGCGTTGTTGGCTTGCAGGGTGGCCTGGTAGCGTTCGTAGACGCGCCGGGTGACTTCGGCGATGTAGTTGGTGGCGCTGTAGATGTCTGGCGTGATGAGTTCGTTTTTGGCGTTGCTGATGCCGTTGAGGAGCTTGGCCGGCGGGAATTTTTTGTCGTCGAGGTTGAGTTCTTTGAGGACTTGTTTGATGACCTGTAGCTGGTCGGCGGTGTCGAAGATGACAAAATCACGGCCGTAATAAGTCAGGTTTTC
>CALFEW010001020.1 GCA_937958365.1 uncultured Chloroflexota bacterium
CGACTACGACGAATTTGCCCGCGCCTTTTGCCGCCACATTTACCGCAACGAGGCGGCGTTGGCGTATGCAGTAGGATTGGCGCAGCGGCCCAATCTGCGCCTGGGCATCATCAGCAACACCAACGCCGTGCATGTAGACTGGCTGCACCTCCTCATCCCGGAGTTTGCCCACTTCCAAAGCGTCATCCTCAGCAGCGACGTAGGGCTGCTGAAGCCCGATCCGGCCATCTACCATCTGGCCTTGCAGCAGTTAGAAACGCCGCCCGAAGCGGCGCTGTTTGTGGATGATATTGCGGAAAATGTAAGGGGCGCAACGGCCGTTGGCCTGCACGCCATCCACCACCACGACTGGAATCAGACCCGTCCGGCTATCGAATCCTGGCTAAGCGCTTAAAAGAATTGGACGCGGATAAACGCGGAAGAGGCAGGCGGATTAGCGCAGATTTTTCAAATTATCCGCGCCAATCCGTCTATTCCGCGTTTATCCGCGTCCTGTTTTTTACTTAGCGGCTGCTGCCAGCATCATGAGCTGCTCGATGCGCGGCAGCATCGCCGTAGGATTGGGGTGCAGCCCTTCCTGCACCAGGGCGCTGTCGTACAACTGCTCGATGGACAGTTTCACCAGTTCGCTGTCCGGGTGTTCCGTCACCTGCCGCGCCAGATTGGCGATGAGCGGGTGCTGGCGGTTGACCTCCAGAATCTTCTTCGGCACTTCATACTCCTGGCCCAGCATCCGGTAAATGCGCTGCATCTCGCGGTTGGGTGCGTCCTCCGGCGAAACCAGGCGCACCGGGCTGTTCTTCAGGACCTTCGACTGGCGCACTTCCACCACTTTGTCGCCCAACGTCGTCACAAACCGGCCGATGAGCCGGTTAAAATCTGCCTCAGCGACCTCCGGTTTTTCTTCCGCTGCCTCGTCTTGTTCCAGTTCCGGCAGTTCCAGCCCGGCGTCGTCAATGTTGCGGAATTTTTTGTCTTTATAATCGGCCATCATCGGCGCGATCAGCACGTCCAAAGGGTCTATCCAGTACAGCACTTCCAGGCTGCGCGCCTTGAAGGGGTCCAGGTGCGGGCTGTTGGCGACGGTGCGTCTGTCGTCGCCCAGGACGTAATAAATGTCGCTCTGCGATTCCGGCATTCGCTCGACGTAGGCGTCGAGGGTGGTCAATTCGTCCTCGGAGTTGGAGGAGTGGTAGCGGAAGAAAGGCAGCAGATCTTCTTTCGCTGCGGGATCGGTGGCGATGCCTTCTTTGAAGACACGGCCGTATTCCCGCCAAAACACCTTATACTTTTCCGCGTCGTTCTCCGCCAGTTTGCCCAATTCGCGCAGCACCCGCTTGCGAATCGTCTTGCCCAGGTGCAACATCAGCCGATTGTTCTGCACCGTCTCGCGGCTTACGTTCAGCGGCAAGTCCTCCGAATCCACCACGCCATCCACAAACGCCAGCCAGGTTGGCAGCAAATCGGTGCAATACTCCTGAATCAGCACGTTGTGCGAATAGAGCATCACCCCCGGCTCTTTGCGCAGCGCCAAAATATTCGGCTCGCGTTTGGCCGGGATGAACAGCAGCGCCCGCACCTGCACCGGCGCATCCGAAGTAAAATGGATGGTCGCCAACGGCTCTTCAAAATCCATCGTCATCTGCTGGTAAAAGCTCTTGTAATCTTCCGGCTTCACATCTGATGGTGTCTTGCGCCACAGCGATTCTTGCTGATTGGCCTGCTGCTCGCCCACATACACCGGGTAGCGCACAAAATCGGAATGCTTTTTGACGATTTGCCGCAGCTTCCACTCGTTGGCAAAGTCTTCGGCCTCTTTTTTCAGGGTAATGTGGATTTCCGTGCCCCGGTCGCTCTTTTCGGCCGGCTCAAGGTAGAAACTGTCGCTGCCATCGGAGACCCAGGCAGCGGCTTCTGCCTCAAGCTGGTAACTGCGCGAGACGACGCGCACTTCGTCGGCGACCATAAAGACCGAATAAAAGCCCACGCCAAACTGCCCGATCACGTCGCCGGGGTCCACGTCGCCGGCGCTGATTTTAGCCAGAAACTCGCGCGCGCCGGATTGGGCGATGGTTCCCAGGTTGCGAATCAACTCATCTCGCGTCATGCCCAGACCGCTGTCTTTGACAATGATCTTTTTGGGTTCGCCTTCATCGGTTTTCGGCACGTCTATGTGAACGGCCAATTCGGCGTCCGGGTCCAGGATGTTGCGGTTGGTCAGGGTTTCAAAGTGCAGCCGCGTCAGGGCGTCGGAGGCATTGGAAACCAGTTCACGCAAGAAGATATCCTGGTCTTTGTAAAGGGAATGGACCAAAATATGCAGCACTTGTTTGACTTCAGTTTTAAAGTTAAAGGCTTCGGTTGCTTGGTTTTCTTCAACTGTCATGGTTACGACCTCTTCTTAAAATGATTTCAGTTTTCGCCTGGAATTTCGCCTATTGTAGGCGGAAAACCGGTTTCGTGGCGAATTGACTCGTTTATTCGTGAGACAGGGTGATTTTAACGGCCGTTATCATACCCCGCTTCCATAAGAGTTGCATAAGATATTTCCTGATAACTCGCGTTGACCACCTCCCAACCCTCATGTTACAATGATTTATGTGACGTATTTCACAGATATATCGGCAAACTCAATATTTGGCAAGGAGGCAGTAGAAACCATGGATTTTGACGACGTGACAGACCTGGAAGACCCATTTGGCGACATCATCAAAGGCAAACAGCCGGGCAAAATTATTCACAAGGACACAGAACGTAACTTCGCTTTGATTGAAAACATTCACCCGGAAGCGGCCGTTCATTGGTTGGCCCTGACGTTTGAAGGCGACCTTAGCACCGAAGCCCTGAAACAAAATGACCGGGACAGATTTATGAATCTGATTGATTATGCCATCGAAACCACCAAAGCCCAGGTAAGTGATTATCCGATCTTAGAAAGAGGTTTCAGCATCAAATTCCACTGTGGCGCTTTCGAGACCATTCCACACGCCAAACTTCACGTTTTGTCGGCAGAATAACCCTATGCGACAGATTCATGGAAACAGACAATGACCCTCCTTTTGCCGCAACACCTTGTTTCCAGAAATCTAACAAACCCAAATTGTTATACAACGGTGAGATGCACAAACCTCGCGCAAGTTGTTTGTGAGCATCTCGCCGTTTTTTTATCTACCCCCACTTAGAGGAGACAACAAACCCACTATGTCCCACAAGTTACAAAATTTGTTAACTCCTGTTCCCAGCGACATCGCCATCGCTCAGGCGGCCGAGCCGCTGCCTATCCAACAGATTGCCGACGAAGTCGGCTTGCTGGCGGAAGAGTTGGTTCCTTACGGCCGTGATAAAGCCAAAGTCCGCCTCTCCGTGCGTGACCGCCTCAGCGGAAACCCCAGCGGCAAATATGTCCTGGTAACCGCCATCACCCCCACCCCTCTGGGTGAAGGCAAAACGACCACCACCGTCGGCGTCAGTCAGGCGCTGGGTGCGCACTTGGGCAAAAAAGTGTTCACCTGCGTGCGCCAACCCAGCCAGGGACCCACCTTCGGCATTAAAGGTGGCGCGGCCGGCGGCGGCTACAGCCAGGTCATCCCCATGGAAGATTTTAACCTGCACCTCACCGGCGACATTCACGCTATTTCCGCCGCCAACAATTTGCTGGCCGCGGCCATAGATACCCGGCTGCACCACGAGTCTTACCAATCGGATGAATCGCTCTTTAACCGTTTGTGCCCGCCCGACAAAGAAGGCAACCGCAGCTTTGCTCCCGTCATGCTGCGCCGCCTACGCAAATTGGGCATCCATAAAACCGACCCCAACGAGCTGACCGCTGAAGAAAAAGGCCGGTTTGCCCGCCTGGACATAGACCCGGACACCATCACCTGGCGT
>CALFEW010001021.1 GCA_937958365.1 uncultured Chloroflexota bacterium
TAAAGTGGTGCTGGCCAGCCGCAAGCAGGCGGCGCTGGACGCCGTGGCCGAGGTGATTCGCCACCAGGGTGGGGAAGCGCTGGCTATTGCGGCGCACACCGGTGATCTGGCCGCGATTCAGCAAGTTGTGGATAGGGCCACGGCCGTTTACGGCGGCATAGACATTGTCGTCAACAACGCGGCTACCAACCCCCATTTCGGCCACATCCTCACCGCCGACGAGAGCCATTGGGACAAAATACTCGACGTCAACGTCAAAGGCTACTTCCGCGTCGCCAAAATCTGCGCCGAAAGCATGAAACTTCGCGGGGGCGGCAAAATCATCAACATGGCCTCCGTCGCCGGCCTGGAACCACAGCCGATGATGGGCGTGTACAGCGTCAGCAAAGCGGCCGTACTGATGTTGACGGAAGTGCTGGCGGCAGAACTGGCGCAGTTCAACATTCAGGTCAACGCCATTGCCCCTGGGTTTGTCAAAACCAATTTCAGCGCGGCGCTGTGGGGCAATCCGGCCATCAACGAAGCGGTAGTAAAAACCATCCCGCAAAAACGCATGGCCGAACCGCAAGAAATCGCCGGTATCGCCCTGTATCTGGCTTCCCCGGCCTCCAGCTTCACCACCGGCGCCACGTTTACCGTAGACGGCGGCCAGATGGTCGGCGCGTCTATCGGGTTCTAAACCGCAAAGATTGGACCAATCTCCAAGATTGGTCCAATCTCCATCGCTATCAGAGGAATTATGACCAGCATTTCACCCGAACTGACTATGATTTTGTCCACCATCCGCGAGTTTGTCGAAGAGGAGATTATTCCGCTAGAACCGCTGCTGCTCAACCACGAGTATGATACGCTGCTGCCGCAATTGCAGGAAAAGCGGAACAAAGCCAAAGCGCTCGGTTTGTGGCTGCCACAGATTCCCCAAGAGTACGGGGGCATGGGTTTGTCGTTGGTGGAACACGGCCGTGTCAGCGAAATCTTAGGCCGTTCTCTCCTGGGCCACTACGTCTTCAACTGCCAGGCCCCCGACGCCGGCAACATGGAAATCCTCATCGAGCATGGCACGCCGGAGCAAAAAGCAACCTATCTCCGGCCGCTGTTGGCCGGTGACATTCGCAGCTGCTTCTCTATGACCGAACCGGAGAATCCCGGCTCCAACCCCACCTGGATGAGTACAAAGGCAGAAAAAGACGGCCGTGATTACGTCATCACCGGCCACAAATGGTTCAGCACGGCCGCTGACGGAGCCGCCTTCGCCATCGTCATGGCGATCACCAATCCGGCCGCCGCCAAACACCAACGCGCCAGCCAAATCATCGTGCCCGCCGACACCCCCGGCTTCCGCCTGGTGCGCAACACCTCGGTGATGGGCGAGCGCGGCCTGGGCTGGGCCAGCCACGGTGAGATCATGTACGACGGCGTGCGCGTGCCGCAAAGCAATCTGCTTGGCCCGGAAGGCGCCGGTTTTATGATTGCTCAGGAGCGGCTGGGACCGGGGCGCATCCACCACTGTATGCGCTGGATTGGCATCTGCGAACGCGCTTTTGATTTGATGTGCGCCCACGCCGTGCGCCGCGAAGTGGCCCCCGGCAGCCCGCTGGCCGAGCAGCAAACCATCCAAAACTGGGTGGCCGAATCCCGCGCCGAAATCAACGCCGCCCGCCTGATGGTGTTGGACGCCGCCCACAAAATGGACGCCCAGGGCCAATACGCCGCCCGCGACGAAGTGGCTTTGATTAAATTTTTCGTCGCCGGGGTGCTGCAAAACGTATTGGACCGCGCCCTGCAAGCCCACGGCGCGCTGGGCATGACCGACGAGACGCCCATCGCCTACTGGTTCCGCCACGAACGCGCCGCCCGCATCTACGACGGCCCGGATGAAGTACACAAGCGCTCCGTCGCCCGGCGGATTTTGCAGCGGTACAAGTAACATCTCAATAATCTGGGGAGCCTCCGGGAGGCTTGTCGTTACCGTCACGGTCGTCTCTAGCCCCGTTTACGGGGCGTCGTTTTTTAGCCTGGGGCTTTA
>CALFEW010001022.1 GCA_937958365.1 uncultured Chloroflexota bacterium
GTGCTGCTGTTTGTGGCGCTGAAAACGGAGGTTCTGGCAACGGCCGTTGCCCACTTCTGGCGCACCCTCACCGGCCAAAACCTCGCCTTGGCCGCTCCCACCGACCTGGCCTGGTTGGGCTTTTCCTACGTCGCCTTCCGCCTCATCCACACCCTGCGCGACCGGCAAACCGGCCTGCTGCCCAATCTCTCGCTGCGCGAATACGTCACCTACATCATCTTCGCCCCGGCCTTCATCGCCGGGCCGATTGACCGCGCCGAACGCTTCGTGCAAGATTTACGCGCCCTGCCGCAGTTGGCCTTGCTGGACACGCCGCGCATCGGTGAAGCCGGGCTGCGCATCGCCACCGGCCTGTTCAAGAAACTGGTGATCGCCGATTCGCTGGCGCAGGGGATGTCGTTGACGGCCGTTAACGCCACGCAAGTCACTTCCCCGCTGGCTTTGTGGGTGCTGCTATACGGCTACGCGCTGCGCCTTTATTTCGATTTCGCCGGCTACACCGACATTGCCATCGGCGTGGGGCTGCTGCTGGGCATCCGCCTGCCGGAAAACTTCAACCGGCCCTACCTCAAGAGCAACATCACCAGCTTCTGGCAAAGCTGGCACATGACGTTAAGTAGTTGGGCGCGCTTCTACGTGTTTACGCCGCTTTCGCGCAGTTTGCTGCGCCGCAAGCCACGGCCGTCGCCCACCCTCATCGTCTTCATCGCCCAAATCGCCACTATGACCACCATCGGCTTGTGGCACGGCGTCACCTGGACATTTTTCATTTGGGGGTTGTGGCACGGCATCGGGCTGTTCATCCACAAACAATGGAGCGACCGCACGCGCGTCTGGTATCGCGGCCTGACCGAGAAACCGGGCCAAAAGCGCGCCTGGACGCTGTTTGGCTGGTTTGTGACCTTGCAGTTTGTGGTATTGGGCTGGGTGTGGTTCCTACTGCCGGATGTGGCAACGGCCGTTGCCACCCTGGGCAAACTCTTCGGCATCGGCTGGTAAAGCCAAAACACAAACCCCCATTCCGGACAAAAAGATGAAAGATTGAAAATGAAAGATTGGCGGCTTGTAATCTTCAATCTTCAATCTTTCATCTTTGCTGTTCAGGCTTAATGCCAGACATTTTCATAGGCATGGTCGCCCTTCAGCAGTTGACCGGACGTGAAGCGCGCTGCGTCGAAAGGCGTGATGTCCACCGTTGTCGCCGCCCCATCCACAATCAACTCGGCCATGCACGCCCCCACCGCCGGGCCAATTTTGAACCCTGTACCGCTGAAGCCGCAGGCCAGATAAAAGCCTTCCGGCCCGGCCGCGCCTAAAATGGCCCGCTGATCAATGGTCAGACCATCAAACCCACTGTGGGCGCTGTGCAGCGACCCCTGCACCATCAACGGCACGCGGCGGCAAATACGCTCCACCGCCCGGTCCACAAAATCGGGCGCGGCGTGGTCAGCGTCACCATCGGGCGAGAGGCCGACGGGGTTATTGTCTTCCAGGCCCACCAGCGTCAGGCCGCCGGTTTCCGGGCGGAAGTACAACGAGTTTGCCATGTCTATCACCGTTGGGTGGCTGGGGCCAATGGCCGCCGGGCGGCGGATGAACAGGGTATCGTGCCGCCAGGTGTCTATGGGCAGGTCCAGGCCCACCATCTGCCCCACCTGTTTGGCCCAGGGACCGGCGGCATTCACGACGATGGGTGCGTGGAAATCGCCTTTGCTGGTTTGCACGCCGGTGACGCGGCTGGCGGAGGTGGAGGTGAGAACGGCCGTTACCAGACACTCCTGCACCAGCGTAGCCCCTTGCTGCCGCGCGGCCGTCAAAAAGCTGCCCACCGTCGCCGACGGATCCGCGTAACCCGATTCCGGCTCATAAGCCGCCACGTCAAAATCGTCGGTCACAAACGACGGCGCCAGACGCGCCACATCGTCCGGCGTCACCAACAGCGACGGAATGCCCATCCGCTGGTGCATCGCCACGTTGGCCCGTAGTTGGTCGCTGTATTCCCGCGCCACAATTTGCACAAAGCCGGTGCGCGTAAACCCACACTCGCCGCCCACCATCTCCGCCCAGTTGCGAAAATAGGCAAACGAAGCCCAGGCCAGCCGCGATTCCGGCTCCAAATCATAGTGCATCCGTACCAGGCCGCTGGAACGTCCCGTCGCCCCGGAAGCGATGAAATTACGCTCCAGCACCAACGGCTTCAGACCCAGCCGCGTCAGATGAAACGCCAGGCTCGCCCCATGAATGCCGCCGCCAATAATGATCACGTCTGCTTGTTGATTCATACCACAAACCCCCTGAAACCATCAGGCGGGTGATCTGCCCGCGCCGGCAAATCACCCGCCGTTATCCATTATGCCTGGACCGATTGCGCGCCCAGAATTTGCTTCATCAGTTCCTGACTTTTCGGCAGCAGGGTGATTTTCGTGTCACCCTTGAGAATATTTTCTATCTCCAAAATATCAAACATCGCCTCGGCCACGTCCGGGTCGGTGGTAATCTGCTTCAGAGCTTCGCCAACAATTTTGGGACGCATCGCCTGCGCCTGGGCAAACTCAATCGCCGCGCGGCGCTCGGCCGAATTGGTGATGATGCTTACCCGATTGGCCCCATCCTGCCGGATAGCCGACGTGACCTGCCGCAAGCGATTCACCACCTTCTCCTCAATCTGGCGGATCATGCCCCGGTCGCGGAAGTGAACTTTGCGGATATACACCGACCCCAGCCGGTAGCCCCACTCCTCAGACTTCGGCGATACTTCCGCCCGCACTGTGCGGCTCATGACGTGGCGCGTTTCCAACATGTCTTCCAGCGGCATATTGCTCAGCGTGCGCACCGTGGCATTGCTGACGTTGGCCGACAGAGAACCACGCGGGTCTGTGTTCTTGAACAAATAAGCCACCGGGTCGCTGATTTGCATCTCGTACCAGACGCCAATGCCCATGGGCGCGCCTTCTTCCGAATTCACCGGCAGGCTGCGCAGATATTGTTGGTCCAGGCGCATGTCCAGAATACGCCGCGTACCCAGCCAATTGACCACCAGGGCGCTGGGTCCCATGCGCAGCCAGAGCCAGTGTAACCCCGGCTCATGCAAAACGCCTACAACATTGCCAAACAACACGTAAACATGACAAGTGCCCTCTTTCACGATGGCGTACACACCAAACAACCGGAACAAAAAGCGGACGACGGGTTCAGCGATGAAAAAGAACACAAAGAAGAGCATGGCCGTAGCGATAATTGTAGCAAGCTGGCTGATCATTCTTGCACCTCCAAAATCACGGTTTGGGCCTGGTTGTACAGCGCCAGACGTACATTGCGCAGGTAAGCATCCAGAGCTTCTGGTCCGTGGCTCTTGATGGCCCGGAGTTGTTCGGCCATAGCCGCCAAAGGTTCTACCTCGGCCTGAGCGCGTAGGGTCTCGATTTCCACGGCGCGTTTGGACTGCACAATGGTCTGGTCGGCCTGCGCCTTCGCCAGACTGATCTCCGACGACACTTCATTGTGGGCGGTGTTGATGGCCGCCAGCGCCGATTCGACCTCGTGCGGCGGCTCGATGCCGGTGATGAGGGAAGCGTCCAACTCCACGCCATAGCGGGCAGCGGCTGAGGCGCATTCCAATTCCATGTAGTTATTGATTTCGTTCAGATTCTTGCGCAGATCGTTAATGGAGACGCCGCTCATCAAGCTGATGTCCACCTCATCTTCGGCAGCGCCTAACGTTTGCGCCTCGAAGCTGGCGATGCGCTGGCGCAAAATGGAGATGAAATAGCCCATGACGTGAACGATGGGTGTTTTGACGCCGAACAGGTAAGCGTACAGGTTACGTTCGGATGGACGGTAGCGGATCTGCCCATTGAGGGCGATGTTGAGTTGGTCCTTGGTCACGGCGTCTAGCTGGGTTCCGGCGTGATTGGCTTCAGGCGTTTCCAGGTCCAGAGCCATGTTGATGGTTTCGGTGGCGACCGAAACCTTGTGGACTTTTTCCCAGGGCCAGCGGAAATAGGGGCCACCGGGCGGGATGACGCGCACCAGTGGATAGCTGTAGCGTTCTCGGTCTTTTTCGTTTAACGACTCAGAAATGGGATCATCAAGCGTGGTGGATTTGCTGAGGCGGACAGCCCGGCCAAATCGGGTTTTCACAGCGCGTTCGTTTTGGTCTACGGTGTAAAAGCCGGTAATGACGTAGCGCAGAAAAAACCAGCCGATAAAGCCCAGCAATACTCCGGGACAAAATGTGGTCATGTCTGATTACTCTCCTTTTTGATGGGTTGGTAATTGGGTTCCATCTTACCTTGTTTTGCCATTTCGCCTACTCTTTCGCCGGACTTTCGTGGCAAAAAGGGCTAAGCGTGGGACACGGCCGTATCCCATCCCCTTTATCACCCGCCCAAACCAATTTACAAAAATAGACCTGGTTTTCCCTTGTCAGATGAAATTAATTATGATAGCTTTGATTCTCAAATCCGTATCAAAGCTCGATAACCGCGAAGCAGCGCGGAATATACGTAACTGTAGGGGAACCGAATTTGCGTGGCTGGGGGAGCTAACGTAGGCGGGGCCTCTATGAATCCCATGAACCGGCAGACGGCCGTTTCGCCTATTCACGTTTGAGGCAGCATGGTCCGTGGCGACACCTTTCTAACTGTTGACGGCGTAACTTTATACTTTGGCGGCAACGCCGCGCTATCAGACGTAGCCTTCGACGTATGTCAGGGCGAAATCCTGGCTATCATTGGGCCGAACGGCGCAGGCAAAACTTCGATGCTCAACTGCATCAGCGGCTTCTATCGGCCGCAAGAAGGTCGCATCCTCTTCCGCAATCAGGACCTCACCAAAACCCCCACCCACAAAATCGCCTCCCTGGGCATTGCCCGCACCTTCCAAAATATCGCCTTGTATACCGGTCTGAGTACCCTGGACAATCTGATGGCGGCCCGCCATATCCACATGCAGCAAAGCAGTCTGGCCAGCACCATCTATTGGGGCCGCGCCCAACGCGAAGAAGTGCAACATCGCGCCCGCGTCGAAGAAATCATTGATTTCCTGGAAATCGCCCACATCCGCAAAGCCATCGTTGGCGCGCTTTCCTACGGCTTGCGCAAGCGCGTGGAATTGGGCCGCGCCCTGGCTTTGGAACCAGATTTGCTGCTGCTAGACGAACCGATGGCCGGCATGAACGTGGAAGAAAAAGAGGACATGGCCCGCTTCATTCTGGACATCCACGAGCGGCGCGGCATGACCATCGTCCTGATTGAGCACGACATGGGCCTGGTCATGGACATCTCTGACCGGGTGGTGGTGCTAGATTTCGGCCGCAAGATTGCCGAGGGCGCTCCTGAGCAAGTACGCAACGACGAAAAAGTCATTCACGCCTATCTGGGTCAGGCGTAAAAAATTGTCAATGGTCAGTGGCAAATTGCCAATTGTCAGCAGGCGGAGCGTTGACAATAGACCATTGAATGTTCGCAATTGACAATTATGATTGAGTCGCAAACCCTTCCTCAATACTTTTTACAACAAGCGCACAAATACGGCGCGGGCAAAATCGCGCTGCGCCAGAAGGAGTTTGGCATCTGGCGAGAGTTTAGCTGGCAAGATTCTTACGAGCAGGTGAGGGACTTTGCCCTGGGGCTGATTGTTCTGGGGGTGCAGCGCGGCGACAAGATTTGCACAATCGGCGATAATGACCGGTATTACCTGTGGGGCTACCTGGGCTTATTGGCTGTCGGCGCGACGCAGGTGGGCATTTATACCGACGCCATCCCCGACGAAGTGGCCTACATCGCCGCGCACAGCGATTCCACATTTGCTTTAGCCAAAGACCAGGAACAATGCGACAAGCTGCTGGAAATCCGCGAGCAACTGCCGCAGATCAAGCGTGTCATTTACTGGGATGACCGGGGCTTGTGGAATTACGATGAACCGTGGCTGATTTCTTTTGCGGACGTGCAGGCGCTGGGGCGGGAATTGGCGCAGAGCGAGTCGCAGCGGTTTGAGACGGAAGTATGGTTGGGGAATAAGGAGGACACGGCCGTTCTCTGTTACACCTCTGGCACCACCGGCCTGCCCAAAGGAGCGATGCTCAGTCACCACAACCTGGTCACCAGCAGCCAGCTCTTTCAGGAAGTAGATCCCCGCCGCGACAGCGACAACCACGTCAGCCTGCTGCCCCTCGGCTGGATCGACGAACACGCCCTGGGCATTGCGCCGCATTGCAACTTCGGCATTATCCTCAACTTTCCCGAAGAGCCGGAAACCGTGCGCGAAAACGTGCGCGAAATCGCCCCGGAAGGCATCCTCTATAATTCGCGGCTGTGGGAATCGCTGGTGGGCATGGTCCAGGTAAACATCAAAGAATCCACCTGGCTGAACCGCAAGCTGTTCGATATGTTTTTGCCGGTTGGCTACGCCTACGCCGACAAAAAACTAAGCCGGGAATCAGCCGGGTTGGGGCTGAAACTGGCCTATAAAGCGGGCAATACGGCCGTATTCGCCCCCTTGCGTGACAAACTCGGCCTGTCGCGCATTCGCACTGCCTACACCGCCGGGGCCGCC
Organism: uncultured Chloroflexota bacterium; assembly: GCA_937958365.1. Classification (GTDB taxonomy): domain Bacteria; phylum Chloroflexota; class Anaerolineae; order Promineifilales; family Promineifilaceae; genus Leptovillus. Next base: position 6,556 of record CALFEW010001022.1, read on the forward strand.
CTCTCGCCCGACGTGATTCGCTTTTTCCACGCCCTGGGCGTCAACCTGAAGCAAATTTACGGCTCGACCGAAGTCACCGGCGGGCTGACCATTCACCGCGACAATGACATTAAATTTGCCAGCGTCGGCCAGCCTGTGCCGGGAACGGCCGTACACATAGACGCCGACACCAGCGAAATTTTGCTATCCGGCCCGGTCGTTTTTCAGGGCTATTACAAAGACGCAGCCGCCACAGACAAAGCGATGTGGGTAAATGAGCAAGGCGAGCGCTGGTTCCGCACCGGTGACGCCGGCTACATAGACGAAGACGGCCACCTCATCTACCTGGACCGGGTGAAAGATATGATCACCCTGGCGAACGGCGAGCGGTTTTCGCCGCAGTTCATCGAGGGGCGGCTGAAGTTTAATCCGTACATCCGCGACGTGATGGCCGTCGGTGGCCCGACCCGCGACATGGTGACGGCGCTCATCGTCATGGACTTTGGTTACGTGGGCAATTGGGCCGAACGGCGCGGCCTGGGCTACACCACGTTCATAGATCTGTCGCAAAAGCTGGAGGTGTATACCCTGGTGAGTCAGGCGGTGGCGGAAGTGAATGCGAGTTTGCCGGAAAACGGCCGTGTCCGCCGCTTCGTCCTCATGCACAAAGAATTCGACGCCGACGAAGCCGAAATGACCCGCTCCCGCAAACTGCGCCGCAACGTTCTCTACGACAAATACGCCGACATCATCGAAGCCATGTACGCCGGCCACGAAAAAGTAGACGTGCGCGCCACCGTCCGCTACCAGGACGG
>CALFEW010001023.1 GCA_937958365.1 uncultured Chloroflexota bacterium
GATTGTCCAGCGGCCGGGTGTGGATCTCCGTCGCAATCTGCTTGCGCTGCATCTCTTGCTTGTAAAGGGATTGCTGGAAGAGGCGGTAGACGGCTTCAACAAGATTGACTGCCCGGAGGCTTAAGGCCAGGATGCGGGCTATGTCTTGCAGTACATGCACCTGGCGGCTGTTGAAGAAGCCGTTAACCGGGGCGGCCAACAAGAATAGCCCCACGGTCTCTTCGCCCATGATAAGAGGTAAGGACAGTTCGACCCAATCGGGCAGTTCAGGCAACGCCTCCGGGTTACGGGAGCGGAGGCTGAGGGTTTGGCCGGCAACAAATGGCGTCGTAAACGACGGCGTGTTTCCGGCCAGCCAGACAAATTGGTCAGCTTGCTTGCCAAGGATGGCCGTGTGCGATACCTGGAACTGGCTGGCGACATAGGCCAGAACAGCGGTGATGGTCGCCGATTCCGGATTGGCTGAGAGGTCGGTGGTGACCTTTTGGGTGACGGCGTCACCCGACGGGTAACGGCCGTACAGCAGCACATCCACGTAGCTCTGAATCGGTTTCTGGCCGGCAATGGCGATGCCAAGCAGCGCCAGGGCAAAAACACCCTGCACTCCCACCAACTCTTGCTCGAAGAGCGTTGTCGCCAAAAATAGACCGGTAGCGTAGGCGATGACGGTGGCCAGAATAAGAACGCCTATTGTGATGATCTGGCTGAACACGCTGTCCAGCGCCAGATGACCCTGCCGGTGAAGGACAAAGAAGTAGCCGGCCGGCGCCAGTAACAAGAAGCTATAAATAACGGGCAACGGCGGAAAAGCCACCGCCGTAAACGGTAGAATCAGGAAAAAGAGCAGCGGCGTGACGGCCAGAACCAGAAAGCCCAGTAAGATGGTTAATTGCTGGCGTTCGTAGGACAACTTCGGCAGACGCAGCACCCGAAGCAAGACAATGACAACGGCCGTTACCAGGCTGAGGCCGGTTAGAACAGTCAGTATCGTCTGGAGACTCAGACCCAGGAGGTCGCTCAGGCTCCGCGTCGGAAAAAGGAACAGGTGCTCAATGACGGCCAGCAGCGCCAGGGCTGTCAGGAAAATTAGCAGGCCACCCAGCGCCTGCCGCACCCGCTCCGGCAGCGGCGTGTACCGGGGCATGAAGCTCGCGTACAAAAGGATGAGGGGAAAGTAGAAGATAAGAACATCGGCCACCAACCACGCGCCCGGCGCGCCAAGCTGCGCCGGACCCGGACTGAGAATGCCGGCGGCGATCAGCTGGAAGCTCAGCCCCATAATCACGGCCGGTCTTTGCGTGGGTCGGGCAAATTGCGCTGTCAGGAACCCCATCAGCCAGATCAGCAGCGCCAGGACGTTTTTCGACAGTTCCCAGACGTCGAACAACTGACTTTCCACCACGGCAATCTCTTGCGTGATGATTTCACTGCCCCGTTGCAGCGTGAAGGTATAAGCGGGCTGCACCGGGAAAGAAAAGACCAGGTTGCCGCGCTGGACAGGTCGGTCATCTACCGCCAGGACGACGTCACCGGGCTGCACAACTTCACGATAGGCTTCCTCAATCGTCGGTAGCACGACAAGCTGCGTCTCGGACGACCAGCCCAGAAACAGGCTAAGCGGGGGCACCGCCAGGATCGAGAAGGTGAAGAAGTACACGATGACCAGCAGCAGTACACCGGAAAGCAGTCTTCGATGCTGGTAGAAGAAGGCGTCACTAAGTGCGAGCGGCAACATAATTCGAGAAATACCTTTCCAGACCCGGGAAGAGGGCAAACATGGCCCCCGCCTGAAGCTGATAGGCACGGATAAGGCGCTGGCAGGCCGTAATAACCCCCATGTCGTTCAGGATGCTGCTGATCTCGTTCGCCTCAGCCGGTGTAATCACGGCCTGGCCAGTCAGCCGGGCCAACGTTTTGTGTTGGGGATGCTCTGTCAACGCAAGTCCCTCAAGCACGGGCAGGGTGAACGTCCCTTGCGACAGATCTTCAGCCAGATCCAGACAGTCATCAGACAGCTGGATAACCATTCCCAGGGCAAGGCCAAATTCCTTTAAGGCGGTCAGGATGGTCGCATCAGTGGTGACAAACCGTCCGCCTAACCAGATACCGGTGGCAATGATTGTCGCCGCTTTGCCGGTAATGCTGCGGAAGTAGTCGTTTCGTGACCAGATACGGCCGTTTCGCTGCTCGTTGCGCTGGGCCGCAACGCCCAATGCCGCCACCCGGCCTACCGCTTCTAGCACATCGCGAAGCGTGTCGCCGTCTGTTGTCAGTTGCGCCAGCGCCGTATTGGCCACGGCTGACGCCAACAGGCTGTCGTGGACTTTCGCCAGAGCGCCCTGATCTTGCGCCTCGTCGGCGAAGTGCGCCGCCGCCAGATGCAGACTCCACGTGGCGGCCAGGGGCACGGCCGTATCATATGTCCGATTGCTCAACGCCAGAAACACCATCATGGGCAGTAAGTCCTGTTGCATCATCCCCTCGTGCTGTGCACGCGCAGCAAAATAAGCGGATATGCTCCCACTTCCTGGACGGTCAGTCAGGAGCATATCCATCAGGGAGCGAACTTCGTTGTAGATGACAGTGA
>CALFEW010001024.1 GCA_937958365.1 uncultured Chloroflexota bacterium
GACGCTGGCCTAACCTGAACAGCGCTTCTGTGAAATTCGACGGCTGGATGACGTGCAGGTGAGCAGCGCCGGTCAAAGAATCTTCCAGAGCGTCGCCCAGGAGAGGGTGGCTGGTTAAAATGAGGACATTGGCAGCATCTTGATCATCCTCGCGTGCAAGAAATACCATTACTGCCTCTAAAAATGATGTACTACAATGCAAATGACTGGCTGTACGGGTGGTTGGTAGATGGCAAAGACTACGTGTACTACTTATGACAGTATAGGGGAGGGGGAAAACGGCCGTCTATGACCTGACGAGCTAATACCGACGGTGACAGGGGTTGTTTTAGTAATAGAAGGGGTACTGCTTTGGTACTGGGGTACTATCAGAGGTTGTAACGCCGGGCAAAACTGGCTGCTTCATACCGGCTGTGGAGGTTGAGAACGTTCAAGATATGGCTGATATGGTTCTTGACGGTTTGCTCGCTGATCACCAGGGTGTCGGCGATCTGCTTGTTGGTTGCGCCGTTTTTTAATTCGCGCAGCACGTCCAGTTGGCGCGTGGTTAGCTGAGATAACACGGCCGGCTCTTCACGCGCCGGGGATTGGGCAAATTCTTCCAGAATACGAGCCACAGAAGAAGCGGACAGAGCGGCTTCGCCCTGTTCCAGGCCGCGCAGATAGGCTAACAGTTGGGTGACGGGCGTGTTTTTGTGCAAGTAACCTTTCGCACCACAGCGGATGGCCTGAAAGAGTCGTTCGTCTTCTTCATGGATGGTGAGGAAGACAATTTTGGTACACGGCCGTTCCGCCAAAATAGCCATCGTCGCCTCCAGCCCTGTACCATCCGGCAAGGTAAAATCCATCAGCACCAGGTCCGGTTGCAAACGGCTCGATTCAGCAATCGCTTCTTCGACGGAGGCAGCGCCGCCCACAACCACAAAATCCGGCTGCTTACCGATCAGGCTGGCAATCCCTTCCTGAAACAAAATATGATCATCAACTATAAGGACACGAATCATACTGTATGTTATTGTCTGGTATCACAAAGTGAAGCGTTCTTCAGTGGGGCCAACAAATACTACTGATGAAAATGTAACATACCGGTCTTAAGGGAAAACTTAACGCCACCCCCCTTGTACTTTATAACAATAGTTGCTTCCCACTTAACTTTCCTCGTTGAGAGGACATTGGAGCAGCACCCTGGTTCCCTGCCCCGGCCTGGATTGAACCGACAACCGGCCCTCGAGTTCCTCAGCGCGCTGCTGCATGATGAGCAAACCAAAACAACCATAGACGGCCGGTTGGGCGGAATCGAAACCGACGCCATCGTCCAGCAGACTGACGGCTAAATTGCCGGGAGTCCAGGTTATCGTCATGGTAACGGTGGTGGCCTGGGCATGGCGCTGAACATTGGCGAAGGCTTCGCGGAAAATAAACAAGATTTTATGCTGCGCCAGAGGTGGCACAGGTCTGGCATCCCCTTGAACCTGATGATGAAAGATCAGGCCGGATTGTTCGGCTGTCAGCTGCGCCTGAAGCAGCAGCGCTTCGGTCAGGCTGGGTGGGCTTTCCGGTTGGAGCGAGGTCATTGTGTGACGGACTTGCTCATAGGCTTCGTTGGCAATGTCGCGCATTCGCTCCAGGTCCTGGTAGACGGCCGTTTGCTGCCGCAGCGCATCGTCCAGGGTCAACTCGTCTAGTTTCAGGCGCAGGTAGGAGAGATTTTGGCCTAAGGTATTGTGCAGCCGCAGGGCGATGCGCTTGCGTTCCTGGTGTACGGCCGTCGCCTGCAAAAACTCTGGGTGTTCACGTGTGGCGGCCGCCAACGCCGGCTCTATCACCGAAGCGGACTGGTTTAGCAGCGTGATTTGCTCCACGCTCAACTGTTCGGCCAGCGGTAGGTGCAAGTGGAGCAGACCGGCAAGCAAGTCGCCATTCCAGAAAGGCAGGCAATAGCTGTGATAAGCAGCCATAGGGGAAGAAACGAAGGGATGCAGCTTTTGCCCAGGATGGTGGGTTTGGACGCCGCAGAGCGCGGGGTAAACGGCCGTTTTCCCCCTGTTTTCTCCCCCCGCATCACCCAACCACCACTCCCCTACCCCCTTCATCGCCATGTCTTCCAGATCAACATGCAAAAAAGAGACGCCCACAACGGGCACAAAACGCTGCGGAAAATAGACGATAACCTTCACCATTTCCGACCAACTGGCCGCCTGGCGCAATTCCTGCCGCAGCCGCTCTTCCCAGGCTTGCTGCCGGACGATGGCGTTGCGCTCAGCTTGCACGCGCAACAGCAAACTGAGCAGCATGCCGACAACCAGTGGATACATCACGCCAAAAAAGAATATTTCCCGTATGAAATGGGCGTCTACGGGATCATCTTCACCCCAATGCTCAAAAACCTCAAACAAAAGCGCCAATGCGCCCAAAACCAGCAATAAAAGCCAGCGATGATCCAGGAGCAATCTTGTGAAGCGATTTTTCAACGTCTGAAACGATTCCATTCGGGAATTATTCACCACGGAGGCACGGAGGGCACGGAGATCGAACCTGTAAGTCCTCCGTGTCTTCCTGGTGCAATCCAAAGTAGTAGCCGCGGTAT
>CALFEW010001025.1 GCA_937958365.1 uncultured Chloroflexota bacterium
CAACACCATCCTCATCGCCGGCGGCTATCGCGTCAGCGATTTCATCAACTTCAAAAACCCGCGCACTACTTTCCTATGGAACATCGGCAGCGGCGGCGGGGCGATGCTGCTGCGCAAAAACCACCCGCGCAACCACGTCCTGGGCAGTCATCTCATCAGCGATGGCTTCATGAGCAAACACGTCATCGTGCCCGCCAGCGGCACCATCCACCATCCCACCGACGAAGCCGTCCAAAACGACCAGTTTTATTTCGATTTGGTCGAGCCGGAATTGATGAAGGATCGCCTGAACGCCGTCAGCATGGACAACTGGGTGAAATGCGTAGACGAGGCATTGCGCAAAAGCGGCCCCCGGCCCGACGGCCGTTCCTACACCAAAGCCGACCTGGACTTCCTGAACATGGTCCTCATCAAACCCTCCGGCCACAAAGAAATGTTGGATCGCCTGGGCCTGACGGACGAGCAGTCCGTCTACCTGCACGACATCGGCCACACCGGCGAGCAAGACGCCATGTTCGGCATCCGCGAAGGTCTCAAACACGGCCGTCTGAAAGATGGCGACCTGATGGCGATTGTGGCGGCCGGCATCGGCTACGTCTGGGCGGCGGGCATTGTGAAATGGGGCGAATAAGTGTGGTATGATTTTGGCAGTAAATCACATACGGAGGTGCATACATGAAAGCGATTGAGTATGTAACCACAGTCTCTAAAGACGGCCGTTTCTCTCTACCACACGACATCATGGCACAACTGGACCTGACCGCCACGAATCAGGTGCGTATTTTGCTGCTGGTTCCTGAAACAACCACGCCGCCAAAGACGAACCTGAGCCAGTTTACGGCCGTATGGGAAGACGACCGTAATGCCGATGAGATCGTGGCAGAAATTTATGCGGATCGAGACAGAAACATCAGAACAAACGGCACAGAGTATGGGTTATCTGGTTGACACAGACATTCTTATTTACCGGTTGACGCAAAAATACCCGCAAGTCCAACAAAAAATGGGCCTGGTTGCGCCAGCCGATCTCTTTATTTCGGCCATCACCGTGGCTGAACTCTATTTTGGCGCATACAACTCAACCTACGTCCAGAAAAATCTGGCGCTCCTTGAAGAGATGCTGCCACAACTAAATATCTTGCCATTTAATTCACAGACTGGGCGAATATTTGGACAAATAAAGGCCGACTTGAAACAGCGGGGCGAAATTGTCAACGATTCCGACCTGTTTATCGCCGCGACCGCCCTGGCCCATAACCTGACTCTCGTTACGAACAACGAGAAACATTTTCAACGCATAAACAAGTTGAACATCGAAAACTGGACCCAATAACAAGGGCGCAGAGACAAAAACACCCTTTGTCCCTTATGTCCCTTTGTTCCTTTGTCATAAATTCTTTGAAAGGGAGAAAACCATGCGATTACAAGACAAAGTAGCACTCATAACCGGCGGCGCGGCAGGCATTGGTAAGGCCACGGCCGTTCGCTTCATCGAAGAAGGCGCTAAAGTCATCATCTGCGACGTGAATGAAGCCGCCGGGCAGGCCAGCGCGGCCGAAATCGGCGCGACATTCTACAAAGTCAACGTGGCCGACCGGCAGGATGTGCAGAATTGGGTGGATGCAGTGGTGGGGGAATACGGCCGTATAGACATCCTCGTCAACAACGCCGGCGTCCTGCGCGACGGCCAACTCGTCCGCGTCAAAGATGGCGAACTGGCCGGCATGATGTCCGAAGCCGATTTCGACCTGGTGATCGGCGTCAACCTCAAGGGCGTTTTCAACTGCACCCAGGCCGTCGCCCCCATCATGATTAAACAAGGTGGCGGCGTTATCCTCAACGCCTCCTCCATCGTCGGGCTGGATGGCAACTTTGGGCAAACCAACTACGTGGCGACAAAATCGGCCGTGATCGGCATGACCAAAGTGTGGGCGCGTGAACTGGGCAAGTTCAACGTGCGCGTCAACGCCGTCGCTCCCGGTTTCACCCTCACCGAAATGGTGCAGCAAATGCCGCAAAAAGTCCTCGACGGCATGATCGCTCGCACTCCCCTGCGCCGCATGGGCGAAACCCGCGACATCGCCAACGCCTACCTCTTCCTGGCCTCCGACGAAGCCAGCTTCATCAGCGGCGAAACCCTCCGCGTAGATGGCGGCATTGTTGTTGGCACTTGATTGCGGATTGCGGATTGCGGATTGGGAGGCGCGTGTGGACCAGGACGTCTTGAAAAAGCGGACGAAGCAGTTTGCTTTGCGCGTCATTCATTTGACGGAATCATTACCCGCAGGCAAAACGGCCGATGTGATTGGACGTCAGTTGTTGCGCTCAGGCACTTCCGTGGCTGCCAACTATCGCGCCGCCTGCCGCGCCAAATCCCCGGCCGATTTCATAGCCAAAATGGGTATTGTTGAAGAAGAAGCCGACGAATCAATTTATTGGATGGAGTTACTTGTTGAAGCAGGTATTGTGAAAGAATCTTTGTTGCAGCCTCTTATGCAAGAAGCGAATGAACTGTTAGCCATCACCGTAGCCTCTATCAATACGGCGAAAAAACGCAAAGCAAAGGAATAATCTCGGATTGTCGCTATGCGGGCGGGTAAAAAATCCGCAATCCGCAATCCGCAATCCGCAATCGGAGTGTTTATGGATGCCGCAGATTTGTTAACCAGCCGGGCGCGGTTGACGCCGGAGCGAGAGGCGCTGCTAGAACTGGAGACAGGTCGTCGTTACACCTACGGCGAGTTAAACGGCCGTGCCAACCAATTGGCGAACTGGATGTTAAGTTTGGGCGTTGGTTATGGCGACCGGGTTTCGATTTTGGCCCACAACAGCGTGGCTTATCTGGACTTGTTTTATGGTCTGGCAAAGATCGGGGCAATTTTCACGCCGTTGAATTGGCGGCTGGCGGCTCCAGAACTGGTCTATATCGTCAATGACTGTACCCCAGACGTCATCTTTGTCGGGCCAGAATTTGTTGACTTGTGGGCAGAAATCGCCCCCGCCGTGGCCACTCCCCACGTCATCTCCCTGACCGACTACGAATCCACCCTGCCCCAAACGCCCGCCACCGAACCCAATCCGCAATCCGCAATCCGCAATCCGCAATCCGAAATCACTCATTGCATTCTCTACACCTCCGGCACAACCGGCCGGCCGAAAGGGGCGATGATTCCGCAGCGGCAAGTGTTGTGGAATTGCATCAATACCGTCATCAGTTGGGGGCTGAATGAGCATGATGTCAGCCCGGTCTTTACGCCCATGTTTCACGCCGGCGGCCTGTTCGCCTTCCTGACGCCCATCTTCTACGTTGGCGGGCGCATCGTCCTCAGCAAAGGGTTCGACGCGGAGGAATCGCTGCGTGCGATTCTGGCAGAACAATGCACCGTCATCCTCGGCGTGCCGACCCTCTTCCAGATGTGGCAAAAGTCGCCCATCTACGCCAGCGCCGATTTTAGCCATGTTCGCTTCTTCATCAGCGGCGGCGCGCCCTGCCCGCCCCAACTCATCAACCAGTGGCGAGAAGAAAAGAACGTCGTTTTCCGCCAGGGCTACGGCCTGACCGAAGTCGGCCCGAATTGCTTTTCGATGACGGATGAAGAGAGCGTGCCCAAGACCGGCTGCGTGGGCAAACCCATCTTCCACAGCGCGATGAAGCTGGTGGACGAAAACGGCCGTCCCGTCCCCATCGGCGAAACGGGCGAACTGTGCATCAAAGGGCCACACGTTATCACCGGCTATTGGAACAACCCGGAAGCGACGGCCAAATCGTTGGTAGCTGGCTGGTTCCACACCGGCGACATGGCGCGCATGGATGAGGACGGCTTTTATACCATCGTTGGCCGTTTCAAAGACATGATCATCTCTGGCGGGGAGAACGTGTACGCGGCGGAGGTGGAGGCGATATTTCGGGAGCATACGGCCGTTTCCGAAGCCGCCCTCATTGGCAAACCCGACGACCAATGGGGCGAAGTGGGCATCATGATCACCGTCCTCAAACCGGGCCAGTCGGCCACGCCAGAGGAATTACAGGAATTTTGTCGCGGCCGTCTCGCCCGCTACAAAGTCCCTAAAGAAGTCATCTT
>CALFEW010001026.1 GCA_937958365.1 uncultured Chloroflexota bacterium
CATTGCCGTGTGGGGGCTGGGAACGGCCGTTTACCTGCTTTTCCTCTGGCCCTGGATGCGCACCTGGGGTGCCACCAGAGCGGAGCTTACTGCCACGCTCCCGGGCGATGACATCGTGCCCAACGCCAACATTCGCTCCACCAAGGGTATTACCATCCAGGCCCCACCCGAAGCCATCTACCCCTGGCTGCTGCAAATTGGCGTAGACCGGGGCGGCATGTACAGCTACGACTGGCTGGAAAACCTGTTTGGCCTCAACGTGCACACCACGGATCGCCTCGTACCCGAATATCAGAATGTGCAGGTGGGCGATTTCTGGCGCTTTACGCCTAAAGAGTACGTCCTGAATCCTGGACCGGGTCTATACGTGCAAAAATTAATTGAAAACGAAGCGGTCCTGCTGTGCTTCGGCCTGGAGGGCAAACCGGACGAAACCTGCTTTGACACCTGGCAGTTTGTCCTGGTGCGGCAGGCTGATGGCTCAACCCGCCTGCTGCTGCGCTCTAACATGGCGATGGAATCGGAACTGCCTATCAAGCTGACCTATTTCGTTCAGTTCATTATGGAACGTAAGATGCTGCTGACGCTGCGGGATCGGGCGGAGCGATGATTCACTCAAACTCTAAGAACGCAGCCACAGCGGAACGGCCGTTCACGCATCTGTGGCAGCATCGCGGGCTGCGGCCGTTTGTCGCCATTGCGCCTGCTGCCCTGGTAGGTGTCCTCGTTGCGCGCATTATGCCGCGCGGCCCGGCAACCGCCGGGCAGGCGCTGGCCGTGATGGGCAGCAGTCTGGCCGTAGGGTTGTTCGCCGGTTGGGTTTTGCGCCGCCGCTGGGCGCTGCTGCTGGCGGCGATTGTCTACATTATCGCGGTTGAACTGACCCGGCTGGACGCAGTCGGCCCGACTGTGGACGCCATCCGTCTGGACAACACCTTCAGCCTTCTGGCCCTCATTTTAGGGCGTGGCTTTCATGGCCTGGCTGGGCTGCTGCCGATGGCGCTGGGGGTGGAAGTAGGTGGGCAATTGGCCGGGCCGCGGGATAGCCACGCCGTGAAAGCAATGAGGCGTTGGGGCGGAACGGCCGTACTTGCCTTGTTTGTTCTCGCCCTGGCCGTCTTCATTGCCCTGCCCGCCAACACGCCGCCCATCCTGGGGGCCGACGATCAACCGCTGCCTGGCAGCATCGCCGAACTCACCACCGTGACCATTGATGGTCAGGAACAGGCGCTGATGATTCGCGGCTACGACGTGAACAAACCCATCCTGCTTTACCTCAGCGGCGGACCGGGCCAGAGCAGCCTGCCCTGGCCGCGCGTCTTGTTCGACGACCTGTCACGCGACTTCATCATCGTCGGCTGGGACCAGCGCGGCACCGGCAAATCATACGCCGCCCTGGACCCAGATACGACGCTGACGCTGGCGCAAATGATCGCCGACACCGTAGCCGTCACCAACTACCTGCGTGAACGGTTTGACGAGGAAAAAATCTATCTGCTGGGTGAATCATGGGGCACCACGCTGGCCGTCCTGGCTGCCCAGCAGCGGCCAGACCTGTACCACGCCATCATCGGCAGCGGCCAGATGGTCAGCCAGCCAGTCACTGACCGGCTGCTCTACTACGACGTGCTGGCCTATGCCGGCCGCACTGGCGACGCAGCGCTGACCGAAAAAATGCTGGCTTATGGCGAGCCACCCTACGAGGATATGTATGCTTATGCCTTCGTCATGGGCTACTATGAAGCGCTTTACCAGCCTTATACGCCACCCGCAGCCTACCTGGAAAAAGGGCGCGCCGCCAATCTAGGTCCGTGGAACGTATTGGGCAGCGAGTACAACCTGGTGGAAAAAGTGAATGTATTCCGCGGATTCCTGGACACAGCTTCGATCCTCTATCCGCAGTTACAGGCGGTTGACTTCCGCCAGGATGTACCCCCGCTGGAGGTGCCGATTTACGTGCTCGATGGCGCGGCCGAGCTTTCCGCCCGGCGTGACCTGGCGCTGGAATGGTTTGACATGCTGGATGCCCCCATCAAGCGCCTGTACACCTTTGACAATGCGGCTCACGCCCCGGCATTCGAACATTTTGAAGCCTTTACCGACATTATGACCGAGACGATTTTTCAGGAGACTTATCTGGCTGATTAAATGGTCTGCTGCCTGATTGCAGTCGTGATGGAGTAAAAGAATCGTGACGACAGATGATATGTTGATTGCCCCACCCTTGACGATAGCCGACGTGGCCGAGATGACGCGCCTCGATGGCGACCCATGGCAGCTGTCGCACGTGCACCGGCTGCTGAAGCTGATTCCCGTGATTGGCGATGGGATAGCTTATGACGCAACGGCCGTCACCATTGCCACCTACCTGCACGATTGGGGCGCTTATCCACGCTACCAGCAGCCCGGCGTTGAACATGCCCTGCGCTCGCGCCAGGTGGCCGAAACGATGATTTTGCCGCGCATGGCGTTGGCGGAAACGGCCGTAACCATCATCCTGGAAACCATCGAATACCACGACTATCGCGACTTCCGCCCGGTCAGGTCCGCCGAAGCGCTGCTGCTGCGTGAAGCCGACTTCCTCGACTTCCTGGGCATCATCGGCCTGGTGCGCGAAGTCAACTGGGGAGGAAAGAACCTGGTTAGCGTCTGCCAGCGTCTCATGGCTCGGCGCGAGAAGATACAAGACCGTTTTACGCTGCCCATCGCCCGGCAAATAGCGGCCGTGCGGCTGGCCCGATTGGAGCAATGCCTGGCCTGGCTGCAAGAAGAAAGTTTTGACTACACCCAGTAAAACATAACTGCGACCATAACTTTGGTTAGAAGCTGGTTTCTTCTCCTTTTTATAAAATGACAATGTAACCCAAAAACCGGGTTACTTTTTTGACGCCGAACCACTGCAAGGAAACCTCGATTATGTCTTTCACCCCGTCTGTCTCTTCAGTTCCTGGCTCAGCCCACCGTCCGGCTGGAGCGGGCTTGCGTCGCCGATGGTTAAGGGGTTTTAGGAGCACACGGCCGAAAATGTACGGTAAGGATAAAAATGACACCAAAACCTATTATCAGAAG
>CALFEW010001027.1 GCA_937958365.1 uncultured Chloroflexota bacterium
CGCTGTCTGGCTGCTCCTGGCCGACGATCAGGCGGAACAAGGTGGTTTTGCCCGCCCCATTTGGCCCAATGACGCCAACAATCGCCCCCGGCGGGATGTCGAAGCTGAGGTTTTCGTAGAGGAGGGTACGGCCGTATGCCTTGCTTACCCCATTGGCCTGAATCACCACGTCGCCCAGGCGTGGGCCGGGCGGGATGAAAATTTCGCGCTCTTCGCTGGCGCGTTCCATGTCTTGCGTCAGCAGCTCGTTGTAGCGGGAAATGCGCGCTTTGGATTTGGCGCGCTGCCCTTTGGCCGACATGTTGACCCATTCCAACTCGCGCTGCAAGGTTTTGACGCGGGCCGATTCCTTCTTTTCTTCGCGGGAGAGGCGATCTTGTTTTTGTTGCAGCCAGGAGGAATAGTTGCCTTTCCAGGGGATGCCGTAGCCGCGGTCCAGTTCCAAAATCCACCCGGCGACGTTGTCCAAAAAGTAGCGGTCGTGGGTGACGGCGATGACGGTGCCGGGATACTGTTGTAAATGGCGCTCCAGCCAGGCCACCGATTCGGCGTCCAGGTGGTTGGTAGGTTCGTCCAGCAGCAGGATGTCGGGTTGTTGCAGCAGCAGGCGGCACAGGGCCACGCGCCGCCGCTCGCCGCCGGAGAGGGTGGAGACCAGAGCGTCTCCGGGCGGCGTGCGCAGGGCGTCCATCGCCAGTTCCAGGCGGTTGTCCAGATTCCAGGCGTCCATGTGGTCCAGTTTGTCCTGCAATTGGCCCTGCTCTTCGATGAGGGCGTTCATCTCGTCGTCGGTGAGGGGGTCGCCGAAGCGCAGGTTGATTTCGTCGAACTGGCGCAGGGCGTCTACGACTTCTTGCGCGCCTTCTTCGACGACTTCGCGCACGGTGCGGGTTTCATCGAGCAGCGGTTCTTGCTGCAAATAGCCGATGGTGTAGCCGGGGGAAACGGCCGTTTCCCCCAAATAATCCTTATCCACCCCGGCCATAATGCGCAGCAGGGTGGATTTGCCCGCGCCGTTGAGGCCCAGCACGCCGATTTTCGCGCCGTAAAAGTAAGAAAGCGAAATGTCTTTGAGGATTTGTTTGTTGGGCGGCACAATTTTGCCCACGCCCATCATGGAGTAGATTACTTTTTTATCGTCGGTGGTCATGGTTGGTTTGGTCGTCCTTTGGGTGGAGACTAAAGACTGAAGATTAAGGATTGGCGACTGGCGATTCGAGACGCCCAGTCTTTAATCTTCAGTTTCCTCATTTCGCCAGCCACGCTTCCGCGGCGGCGAAGTCGGTGAAGAAGTTGATCTGGCGGCCTTTGTTGCATTCGTAGACCAGTTCGTGGAAACGTTCGCTGGGAATGGCGGCCAGGTCGGCGACTACGGCCGTTTTTACCCGGTAGTTGGTCAATTTCAAAAATATCTCGCCGGCCAGCCCGCTGCTCAAATCAAAAAAGGCGGGCGCGAGATGCGCCTGGTCCAGCAGCAGCTTTTGCGATTGGTAGTGTTCGCTGTTTGCCAGCAAATCCAGCACGTCATTACCGCTGGCAACAATCTCTTCCTGCGCGGCGGACGAGACGTAAACGGCCGTATCCTGCGCGTTTTCTTCCATCGTTTGTCTCCAAAATGGTGTTAACCGGGCCGTGCGGCCGGTAGTTTAATCCGGCACTTTTTGGTGCAGCCAGGTAACCGCTTTGCTCTCTTCGGTGAACAACTGGAAGTGACCACCGGCCTGCACGGATAGCGCGACGTTGACCAGGGCCGTGACGGTGGCGTTGCTGGTGAGGACGGCCGAATAAATCAGGTCTGCCTTGGGGTGGCGGCGAATTTTGATGGCGGTACGCACGGCTTGCATGGATAAGGTGTCCAGATTGCGCATGTCGTACAGGCGTTTCACCGGGACGGTGTACGTACTCATGTCGGCCATGGAGTAGGTGTACCAATGGGTCAGGGTAGCCTCCGATGTGTCGTCGGCGCAGATAACCCCAATGTTGTCCGGGCGCATCATAATGCGAAAGGTGCTTTGTTGCATAACGGCCGTTTCAATCACTCCCACCTGGATTATACCGCGTCGGCAAACAGAGGCGAAATTTTGCATCGGCCACAGGTTAACACTTTGTAATCAGTACGGCCGTTTCATTGCCTTATTCCCCGCCCTGCCATACAATAGCTCTCAATCGCCCGATCAAAGTGTTGGTCGGGCATTTTTGCGTCAATTTTCAAATCACACGGACATACCTGGGACGCATGATGTAAATAATACGGCCGTGTGACAAGGTAAGAGTTATGTTACAACCCAAAAACGACATCCGCAATATCGCCATCATCGCCCACGTAGACCATGGCAAAACCACCCTGGTGGATGGCATGTTGCGTCAGGCCAACGTCTTCCGCCAGAATCAGCAAGTCACCGAGCGTATCCTCGACTCCAACGACCTGGAGCGCGAGCGCGGCATCACCATCCTGGCGAAAAACACCGGCATCGTCTACAACGGCATGACGATCAACATCGTGGATACGCCCGGCCACGCCGACTTCGGCGGCGAGGTGGAGCGCGTCGTCAACATGGTGGATGGCGTGCTGCTGTTGGTGGACGCCGTAGAGGGGCCAATGCCCCAAACCCGCTTCGTTTTGCGCCAGGCGCTGCAGCGCGGCCTCCAAGTCATCCTCGTCGTCAACAAAATAGACCGCCCCATGTCGCGCCCCGATTACGCCGTCAACGCCACCTTCGACTTGTTCATAGACCTGGAAGCCAGTGAAGACCAGGCCGATTTCCCCGTCGTCTACACCAAAGCTCTGGAGGGCAAAGCCGGATTTTCCCCCGACGATCTGGCCGAAGATTTGTCGCCCCTGTTCCAGACGATTATTGATCGGTTGCCCGCGCCGTTGGTAGACGAAGAAGGGCCGACCCAACTGCTCGTGACCACGCTGGAGTACAGCACCTACGTGGGCAAAATCGCCGTTGGCCGCCTGACCAGCGGTTCCATTCGCGCCGGACAGACCGTCGCCCACATCACTGCCGAGGGTGAACTGCGCCAGGGCAAAGTGACCAATGTCTACCTGTTCCGCGATTTGCAGCGCGTGCCGCAAGACGTGGTTCATGCGGGTAACATCGTCGCGGTGGCCGGGATACCAGACGTGGGCATTGGTGATACGATTGCCGATTTTGACGATCCACGGCCGTTGCCCCCCATCACCGTCGAAGAACCCACCGTGCGCATGACCTTCCGCATCAACGACAGCCCCTTCGCCGGACGCGAAGGCCAATACGTCACCAGTCGCCAGATCCGCGAACGCCTCAACCTGGAACTGGAAAGCAACGTCGCCTTGCGCGTGCAAGAAACCGACAAAGCCAACGAATTTGTCGTTTCCGGGCGCGGCGAGCTGCACCTGGCGATCTTTATTGAAACCATGCGCCGCGAAGGGTACGAATTTGCCGTCAGCCGGCCGGAAGTCATTTTTAAAGATGGCCCTAACGGCTTGCTGGAACCCATCGAACACATCTTCCTGGAAGTCCACAGCGATTATTACGGCGCGGTCAGCGAAATGCTGGGGCGGCGCAAAGGGCAGGTCATTGCCATTCGCTATGGCGATGATGGCACCGTCTACGCCGAATATCTGGTTCCCACACGCGGTACGTTGGGCTTCCGCCAGCCGTTCCTCACCGCCACGCGCGGTACCGGCATTTTCCACACCCTCTTCCATGCCTACGAAGCGTATCGGGGTGACTTAAACACCCAGCCGCTCGGCTCGATGGTCGCCCTGGAAACCGGAACCGTTACCGCCTACGCGCTGACCAATTTGCAGCAGCGCGGGGCCTTCTTCGTCGTGCCCGGCGACGAGGTGTACGCCGGCCAGATTGTCGGCGAACATATCCGCGAGGATGAACTGGTGATCAACGTCTGCAAAACCAAGCACCTCACCAACCACCGCGCCACGCCCACCGGCATCACCGAAGGGCTGACGCCGCCCCGCCTTTTGTCCCTGGATGACGCCATCGAATGTCTGGGCGACGATGACTTGCTGGAAGTGACTCCTCAATCTCTCCGCCTCCGTAAACGCGACCTGCGCCACGACATGCGTGCGCGGGAAGCAAAACGGGCGAAGTATGCGGTTTGAGAGTTTGAGAAAGTTGGTTGGTTAGTTTGTTGGTTGGCTTCCAGCAAATTAACCAACTCACCAACCCACCAACAAACCAACCTAATCCGCCAATTTGCCTTGACGAATTAGAACGCATGTGCTAATATACTCATGCAAACATACGACCCGATTTGCTCCAAAACATCCTCTTCCCCCCAAAATAGCCAACGCTGCAAAGCGCTGGCCCCTCTTCCCCTTCCCCTTTTATTCCTCACCCTCCCAACGCGAAAACGGCCGTTTTTCTGAAAAGAGAAACGGCCGTTTTCGCGTTGCTGGATAATCGTCGGCCGTTACCCATCTTCTTTGTTATGCTGGAGATGAAA
>CALFEW010001028.1 GCA_937958365.1 uncultured Chloroflexota bacterium
GTGGGCGGGGCAGAGCTGGCCGCCACTTTTCACCGGCTTGGTCTGATTGATGAGTATAGGCTGTATATCAATCCCGTTGTGGTGGGCAGGGGCAGGCCGATGTTTTTAGGCGTGGATAGTGTGGCGCATTTACGGTTGGTGGAAACACGGCCGTTTAGCAGCGGCGTCGTATTGCTGCGCTACGAAGCGGTCCATGAAGCGGAAAGCGACCTGCCGACCGGCTTGGGCAAACCGGCCGAGCGGGCGCTGGCCGTCGCTGGCTACAATCGGCTGGAGCAGTTCACCCAGGTCAGCGAGAAGGATATTCTAAATCTGCATGGCGTTGGTCCCAAAGCTGTCGGTCTGCTTCGTCAGGCGCTAGCCGCCAAAGGTTTATCATTTGCTGAATAATGGAGGAAAAATGAACAAGAATAAGCAAAAAATCACCCCTTACCTCTGGTTTGACGACCAGGCTGAAGAAGCGATAAATTTCTATACCTCCCTCTTCAATGACAGCCGGATCGTGGCGATTAACCGCTATCCGGAAGGATTTGAAGAAGGGCCACTGGCCGGCATGGCCGGCAAAGTGATTCACGCCGTTTTTGAGCTGGCCGGTTATCAGTTCATGGCCATTGATGGCGGCCCCCTCTTCAAATTCACCCCGGCCATCTCTTTTTTCGTCAATTGTGAGACCGAAGCCGAAATTGATGGCCTGTGGGCTGCTTTGTCCGAAGGCGGCGAGGTGGCCATGCCTTTGCAAGCTTATCCGTTTAGCCCAAAGTTCGGTTGGCTACAGGATAAATATGGCCTGTCTTGGCAGTTGAATCTGGCTCAAAGCGAACCCAAAATCACGCCGTTCTTGTTGTTTGTTGGCGAGCAGGATGGACGGGCGGAAACGGCCGTTAACGACTACACCACCCTTTTTGCAAACGCCGGAATCAGCTACCTTGAGCGCTTTGCAGCTGGCGAACCAATTGGTACGGAAGGCGCCGTCAAACAAGTCGCCTTTACCCTGCACAGCCAACCCTTCCTGGCTATGGATGGCGGCCAGGTTCACCCGTTCACCTTCAACGAAGCCATCTCCTTTTACGTGGACTGCGAGACGCAAGAAGAAGTTGACCATTTCTGGTACGCCCTCTCCGCCCACCCCGAAGCCGAACAATGTGGCTGGCTCAAAGATAAATACGGCGTGTCGTGGCAAATTGTCCCTGCCGCGTTAGGCAAATTGATGAACGACTCCGATCCCGAAAAATCCCGCCGGGTCATGGATGCGATGCTGCAAATGAAGAAATTTGAGATCGAAGGATTAGAACGGGCATACAAGGGTATAGAACGCTGAGCGTGTTTGAGAAAGTGGCTGAGTTTGTTAGCACGAATAAGTCCTGGGTTAAGTTACAGGGTCAAAATCAGTAGAATAATTTGGAACATTGACTGATTTCTGGTTTCATCCGATGCATATTGGCTATAGGGATAAACCATTCAAGGAGGTAGAGATGAGCCAGCCACGCATTTTGATTTGCCGGGTTGATAAAAACGATGAGAACAAGATGACGGAAATCGCCAGTTTTGATGTTCCTGAAAGGGAAGCAAGCAGTTTACAGGCGGAAACAGCCCTGGATGAAATAGAGAATGATACGCATCAAGTGGGGCAGCAGATTCTACGTCGCCTGCTACAAGCACAGTGGGAAGAGATAGATAAGCAGTTGGTCGAAGTTCATCGCCAGCGTTTTTCCCCCTGAGGAAGTGGTGGGTGATGGGTATGCTGAGGTGACGGTGGTCAGCCGGTTTGGGAAGTTGTCGCTGAAACGACAGGTGTTGAGCCACCATGAAGCCAGCCAGACATGTGATGCCTGGTAATGCCGTTTTGCCCCCGCATGAAGGAGTCATCATCACGCGGGGGATACAAGAATGGGCCTGTCTTTTGCCCGGCGAGTTGCCTTTTGCCAGCGCAGCGCGTTTGTTGGGTTGGCAAGTCAACAACCACCCCCGGAGGGGGTGGCTTGAATCAATGCACCTAGAAGGTGCGCCATTACCTACCTATTCAAAAAATTTCCTTGTGTGGCCTCCGCTTCTGCACCTGTTGATTCTGCCACTTCACATATTTCTTGATTCGTTATTCATCCAGACCGGCGCTGCTCACGCAGTAACCACGCGACCATATGTGTTGACCCCAATGCTTCTTACGCAATTCTGGATAATTGACGAGTCATCATGTTTTTC
>CALFEW010001029.1 GCA_937958365.1 uncultured Chloroflexota bacterium
GAGGCGCCGATGTCGAGGCAGATCCGTCCGGCCGGCGAGGGCCCGAAGGCTTCCAGCCCCGCTTCGAGCTTCACGCCGCCCCGTGACACATAGGGATGTGGGGCGCTCGCGGTGATGACGGCATCCGGTGCCACACTGTCGGAGGCTTTACGCACGGTCACGCCATCGGCGGTGACAAGACCCGCGGCGATGGCGGCCTGCGCCCTGGCCCGTGTCTCGAAGAAGCCCCGTTCCACCAAGAGCTTGTCGGCTCTTGTCTTTTCACCGGCCATGATCGCTGTCTACCATGCTCATCGCCTATGGCGCTCTTCACGCGCGCCCGGGCGCCATCCCGGCTGTCTCGTTGGTCGGGAACGCTCGCATCATCCAGATGAGCAGGGCAAGGCCGGGCAGGGCGGCGGCCGTCGAGATGAGAAAATAGGTCGTCCAGTCCACCTGGTCGGCGAGCCAGCCGCCGCCCGAGGCGAAGATGGTGCGCGTGAAGGCCATGAAGGAACTGACGAGCGCGTATTGCGTCGCCGTATAGGCGACGTTGCAGAGGGAGGAGAGATAGGCGACGAAGGCTGCCGTCCCCATGCCGCCGGCCAGGTTCTCGACACTCATCGTCACGATGAACACCGAGAGATTGGCGCCTGCCATGGCCTGAGCGACGAAGACGAGATTGCTCGCCGCCTGCAGGACGCCGCAGATGAGGAGCGCGCGCATGATGCCGAGCCGCGCCACGATGACGCCGCCGATGAGCCCGCCGGAGATCGTCATGATGACGCCGTAGGACTTCGAGACGAGCCCGATCTCCGCCTTCGTGAAGCCGATCGCGAGATAGAAGGGGTTTGCCATCACGCCGATCAGCGCATCGCCGTATTTGTAAAGCGCGATGAAGAGGAGGATGGCGACCCAATGCGGCCTTTGCGCGAAATCAGCGAGGGGCGCGATGACAGCGCTCCGGATCCAGCCGAACGGATCGGCGGCGATCGAGGTTTCCGCGACATCCGGGCGCGCCGGTTCCCGGCTCAAGAGGACGGTGATCACGCCGATGCCCATCATCGCCGCCATCGCCGCATAGGCGGTGAACCAGCCGAAGAGCTCCGCCAGCACCAGCGCGCCGCCGCCGGAGACGATCATGCACAGCGCTTCTTCTTCCGCCAGCAGGCCATTCCGCACATGGAGAACGGCCGTTAACGGATTAATCGCCGCATTCACCGCCAGCTTGCCCCAAACCAACCCCTGCACGTCGTGGACCAGTTCAACGCTGAAACCGGCGGCGCGCAAACAGGCCACAAACGGCTCAAAGAACATATTCGCCGCCATCCGCGCCAGACTGATGGGACCATCACCGGCGGCACGCACGACGCCCGGCTGCACCATCGTCGCTCCCAGGGAGGTGACGCCCTGGACCACGCGCCACGCGCCATACGCCTGCGCCAGCGTGTCCCAATTGCCCAACCCATTTTGCAGCGTGACGATGAGGGTGTCGGTGTTGAGCAGGGTGCGCAGGCGGCGCACGGCCGTGCCTGTCTGGTAGCTTTTCACCAGCACCAGGGCCACGTCTACCGGTTCCAGCAGCAGCGGTTCATCGGTGGCGATGAGGGAGAGGGTTTGGGAACGGCCGTCCGCCTCCACCAGCGTCAACCCATGCGCCTCAATCGCGTCCAACTGCTCCGGCCAGGAACCCAACATCACCACGTCGGCCTGCTCCGCCAGCCGCGCGGCCATCAACGAGGCCAAAGCCCCTGTGCCTATCATGCCTATGCGCAACGTCATTCCTTAAAAACTCGCGTCATTGTTCACCACAGAGGCACGGAGAGTAAATCTGTAAAACCTCCGTGTTCTCCGTGTCTCCGTGGTGCAATCCCGGTGTAGCGTCAAAAACTTGCCTCTCTTTCCACCAACGCCACAAATTCCGCCATTTCGTCGGCGGGCATGGCGAAGGTGTGGGCCTCGGCGGGAAAGGTTTTGTCGGCCACATCCTGGCGATATTGCGCCAGGGCTTCGACAATCTGCGCGCCGACGTTGGCGTATTGCCTGACAAATTTGGGCTGGAATTTGTCGAACAGGCCCAACAAATCATGGTAAACCAGCACCTGCCCATCGCAGCCCGCGCCCGCGCCAATGCCAATGGTGGGAATGTCCAATCGCCGGCTGATTTCGGCGGCGACCGGGGCAGGCACGGCCTCTAACACCAGGCTGAAGCAGCCGGCCTCTTGCAGGGCGATGGCGTCTTGATACAGGGTGTGGGCGGCTACGGCCGTTTTCCCCTGCACCTTATACCCGCCCAAACTACTCACCGACTGCGGCGTCAGGCCAATGTGCCCCATGACGGGAATACCCACGCGGGTGATGGCCCGCACGCGGCTGGTCATCGCCCGGCCGCCTTCCAGCTTCACCGCCTCCATGCCGCCTTCTTGCAAAAAGCGACCGGCGTTGCGCACGGCCTCCTTCACGCTGACCTGGAACGACATGAAGGGCATATCGCCCACCAGGAAGGCGCTTTTTGCGCCGCGGGCCACCATGCGGCAGTGATGAAGCATCACGTCCATCGTCACCGGGTTGGTGCTGTCCAGCCCCATCATCACCATTCCCAGCGAATCGCCAACCAGGATCACGTCTATGCCTGCCTTATCCACCAGCAGCGCCGAGGAATAATCGTAGGCGGTTAACATGGTGATGGGGTCGCCCTGTTGTTTCTTACCGGCCAGGGCGGGAATCGTCATTTTTTGTCGCGTTTGTTCAGGTTGCGAACTCATGGTTATCTCCCGGGAAAATTTCGGATTTCGGATTTTGGATTTCGGATTGAAGCTGTTCAGCGCTCCAAACCTAATCTGTGAAATCTGTGCAATCTGTGGATTTTCATTTGTGGTGGTGGCTAACGCTTTTCGTAAATCGCCAGGGTTTCGCGGATCATGCGCGCCGGGTCGAAGCGGGCTTGCACCAGTTGATAAACGGCCGTCGCCAATCTTTCTCTGGCTTCGGGATGATCGGCCAACCAGACCAGGCCATCGGCCAGGGCCTGCGGGTTGGCCGGGGGGACCAGACAGGCGGTTTCCTGGTCGGTAAGTAATTCGGCCATGCCGTCTACGGCCGTTACCAGCAGCGGCAGCCGGTGGGCAATCGCTTCCAGCAGGGCATACGGCAGCCCTTCGGCCAGCGACGACAGGCAAAACAGGTCAGACACGCCGAGGATGGCCGGCACGTCATGGCGGAATCCGGCCAGATGCACAATTTCCGGCAAATTGGCGGCGGCGATTTGCTGCGTCAGTTCCGGGCGCAAGACGCCTTCGCCCACGATCAGGCAGCGCAGGTTGGGGCGCTTTTGTACGGCCAACCGCATCGCTTCGATCAGGTAAGTGTGCCCTTTTTGCGGCTCCAGGCGGCCAACGGCCGTTACCACCAGCGTATCTCGTCCCCAGCCCAAGACCTCGCGCCAGCGCCAGTCCGGCTCGTGGTCGGCCAGAGCCGCCAGGTCTACGGTGTTGTCTATCAGGGCCACTTCCGCCACGCCCAACTCGTGCAGGTAGCTTTGAATAGATTGCGAGACTGTGATAAAGCGGCAGCCCCACCGCCTGTTCAGGCGCAAAACTTGCTCGTACAACTTGCCCCGGTAAGAGTCGGATTGCACACGGCCGTAAGCCAGATGCACCGTAGACACGCATACCGGCGTCCGCGCCCATTGGGCCGCCAACAGCCCCCACAACTGCGACTGCGGATTGTGGGCGTCCACGACCCGGAACCCTTCACGTTCGATGATCTGTTTGATTCTCCAGGTCAGGCGCGGATCACCGCGCTTCAGGCGCATGGGCCGCCGCTGCAAACCGGCCTGCTGCAACCGTTGGTCTAACACCGAACCTTCTATGGTGACGACGGCGTAAGGCAAACGGCCGTCAAACGCCCGCGCCAGGTCAAACACGCGCACTTCCGCTCCGCCATACCGTTGGGCCAGGGCAATCAGCAAAACAGATAGCTCACTTTTCGTTTTTAGCTGCATGGTTCCATTTTACCGGGAAACGGCCGTTCCTACACGGCATCAAACGCGCTTCATAGATTGGCCTGCCATATGGTTTATAATGGGTGGGCGAAAGGCAGTTTGTCACCTTATCAGCTTACCATTTTGTCTGGGACAACGTCCAGCAGACGTGCCCGTGTGGATACCTGGGAGACGCCAACATGTTTAAACGAGTAGCCGCGCGCCAAGAAGCAATCAAAGTTGCTATCATCGGCATTGGTTCCATTGGCAATGGACTGGTGTACCAATGCCACACCACGCCCGGTTTCAAACCGGTCGCCATCGCCGACATCAAAATCGAGCGGGCCATCACCTGCGCTACCTGGCTTGGCCTGGATTATGAGATCGTGGACAGCCTGTCGGCGGCCGATGAGACCATCCACCGCGGCAAACTGGCCGTCACCGACAACGGCATCCTGGCGGCCCAATGCGCCCAGGCCGACGTGCTGATTGAGGCCAGCAACGCCATCGCTGCCGGGGGACAGCACGCCATCGCCGCCCTCACCCACAACAAACATCTGGTGATGATGAATTACGAGGCCGACCTGTTGTTTGGCCCGGCTTTGCTGCCGCTGGCGCAGCGCAACGGCCGTGTCTACACCAGCGCCGACGGCGACCAGCCCACCGTCATCAAACGCATCGTGGATGAGATTGAATTTTGGGGCTTCGACCTGGTGATGGCCGGTAACATCAAAGGCTACATGGACCGCTATACCAACCCCACCCTCATCATCCCGGAAGCCGACAAGCGCAATCTGGACCACAAAATGTGTTCGTCTTACACCGATGGCACAAAGTTGGGCGTGGAGATGGCGGTGTTGGCGAATGCGTTGGGGCTGCGCACGGCCGTTCCCGGCATGATTGGCCCCCGCTGCGCCCACATCCTCGACATTTTCGACCATTATGATTTCGCCGATCTGTGGCGCGACCGGCAGGGCGTGGTGGATTACGTTCTGGGAGCGCAGCCCACCGGCGGCGTGTTTGTCGTGGGCCACACCGACAGCAAATTCCAGCAGTTTACGCTGGACTGGTTCCCGCCCAAGATGGGACCCGGCCCCTTCTATGTGTTTTATCGTCCTTACCACCTGGGGCACATTGAGGCGCTGATGGGCGTGGCGGAGGCGGTGCTAGACGGCCGTTCCCGCCTCCAGCCCGATTTCGGCTTGCGCACCAACGTCTTTACCTACGCTAAAAAAGATTTGCCGGCCGGGGAGAAACTGGATGGCATGGGCGGTTATGCCTGCTACGGCCTTATCGAAAACTACGCCGACAACCCATCGGCCGGTCTGCCCATCCTTCTGGCCGACGACGCCGTGCTGAAACGGCCCATCGCCAAAGACCAGCCCATCTTCATGGCCGACGTAGACTACGACGCCGACGCTTTCCAGTTCCAGCTTTATTTTGAGGCGTTGGAACAATCGAACCGGCGACAGCAAGAGCTGACACCCACGCTATGATCATGCAACAAACGGCCGTTACCGTCCTCATCGCCACCTACAACAAAAGCAGCGCCCTGCGCTACGCCATCGAAAGCGTGCTGTGGCAAACCTTCACCAACTTTGAACTCTGGGTCATCGGCGACGGCTGCACCGACGACACCGCCGAAGTCGTCGCCAGCTACGCCGACCCGCGCGTCCACTGGTACAACCTGCCGCAAAACACCGGCGACCAATCCGAGCCGCACAACGAAGGGCTGCGCCGCGCTCAGGGCCAATACATCGCCTACCTGAATCACGACGACGTATGGCTGCCCTCTCACCTGGAGACGCTGGTGACGCACCTGGAACGCAGCGGCGCGGATTTTGTTTTTTCCATTTTGGAGTGGCTCATCCCCGGCCGCGATCCTTACGTCCTCATCCCGGATTACCCGGACGCCCCCATCCCACCGGAGGCCACCGCCACGCTGCACCGCAAAAACGTCATCGAAGCCATCGGCTACTGGCGGCATCCGCAGGAAACCTACTCTTTCCCCCGCGCCGATTATTTTCGCCGGGCGCAGTTTGCCGGGAAGCGGTTCGAGCTGGTTCCGGCGCTGACAGCCTTGAAGTTTGGCATCAGCAAAAAGGGGTATGGCGAACTGGTGCAGCAGCCGGAATACATGGAAAAAATTCGCCGCGACCCCGATTTTGCCCACAAAGAGCTGGCGGCCATCCTGGTGAAAGTCCAGCTTGAACTGGAAAACTACGTGCGCCCCAAACGCATCGTCGGACAAGGCGTCATGACAATGAAGCGCTGGATGGCCCGGAACGGCATAGACCCGGCGCGCATTCGCTTCTGGCAATCACGCGGCAAACGGATCCGTCAGTGGCGCAAGGGGCATGGGTTGGAGTAGTTGATAGTTGGGAGTTGACAGTTGGGAGTTGGGAGTTCACTATCAACTAACAGCTATCAACTCCCAACTGCATATTCATATGCGCCTACGTCGGGGTTGGAGCGGGGAGCGCCGAGAATGTCTTCGGCGGGGGCGTGGAGAGGATCGGCGGCGTCCAGGGCGGCGCTGCCGGGGCCAATCTGGCCATAATTGGCGACCAGCCGGGTAAATGCTTCACGAATGGTCGCCGAGCCGTCGGCGAAACGGCCGTTTCCCGGCTGCCAGCGCGGCGCAATCACATTTTGTTGGGCATAAGGCAACAGCGGATCGGCCACAATCCGCGCGGCGTCATCGGTGTAATTGATCGGTTCGTCGCCGTCCGCTGGCACCGCTTCCCCCCCATTCCAGTACACATTATTCAACAAGGCAAACGAAACCGTACTCTCCGTGCGCGAAAAACGGTTCCAGTCGCCAGGGAACTCTGCCCCCATCGTGCCCGTCGGATCAGCCCAAATGTTGTTGTAAAACTGAATGTTCTGGTTTTGCAGATTGCCCGTCGTCAGCCGAAAGGCAAACGATTTGGCGGGCATATCGCCCACCACCGTATTGTGCCGAAAAACCACGTCCCGCGAGCCAACCACCTTCAGCGCCGCATGAATCACGTTGGTCGAATTGCCCAGCATCAGGTTGTTTTCAATCAACACGTCGTAAGCGTGAAAGTACGTGCGCGGGCTGTTGTCGCCCAACGTCACAAAGCCATCGCCGTTGTTGCCCGACCAGTACAAAAACACATTGCGCCGAATGGTGATGTTGTGCGCGCCCAAGATGCCATCCGCTGCTTCGTCCACGTCCTTCATCAGGATAAAACCGGCCGTGTTGTTTTGCTCCGGCCGGCCGCTGCCGGCAAAATCGTTGAAGAACACGTTGTCTTGAATGGTGACGTTGTAGGCGCTGGTCAGATCAATGTGTTCATCCAGGCCGGACTGGTTGTAAAACATGTTGCCTTCGATAACGATGTCATGCGCGCCGTTGTTGATTTTGAGAATGTCGTTGTTATAGCTGTCGTGGAGGATGTTGTTGCGCAAGGTAACGTGGCTGCCGCCGACGCCGTTGTTCTGCACGTCCTGAATTTGCAAGACGTAACGATCTGCGCCAGCGCCGGAATGGGCCACGTCGAAGCCTTCCAGACTAATGCCCCGGCAGTAGAAGCAGGTGATCACGCTGCCAGAATGGCGCAGCCGCGCCTGGTAAGGGATTTCAGAGCGGATGGTGATGCCGCTTACCGCCTGGCGGCGGATGTCTAACTGGCCGTTATACGTGCCTGGTTTGACCAGTATGATGGCTTCATCGGGCACGGCCGTTAGCGCATACGCAATGCTCCCCCACGGCCGTTCATCAGTGCCATACCCGGTCACATCACTGCCGGACAAAGACACATAAAAGATATTCGACGGCCGGGTGATGACTGGCAGAAAAACGGCCGTTGGCGTTGGTATTGTCATCGTAGTGGGCGTCAGGCCCACGCCCGACGGCACAGCGATACAACTCAAAGAGACAACAGCTAACACTACCAATAAAACAAAACGTATCCATTGATTGTTCATCGCACCAGACTACCTTTAAGTCAGTACGGCCGTATACAGAGCGTATAGTGCTGCTGCGATGCTGTCCAGGCCAAATTCCGCTACAATTTTTTGCCGCGCCCGTGCGCCTAAATCTTGCCGCACGGCCGTATCGGCCAACAAAGTAATAACAGCCTCTTGCAAATCTGGCAAGGAATCCGGCGGAATGAGCCAGCCGGAACGGCCGTGTTCAATCACATCCGGCGCGCCGCCAACGGCCGTGGCCAGGCAGGGCAGCCCGGCGGCCATCGCTTCCAACAACGAATTCGACAACCCCTC
>CALFEW010001030.1 GCA_937958365.1 uncultured Chloroflexota bacterium
GACGGCCGTTCCCCTTCTTTAACACCCGCGCACACTCGGCAAAAATCCCGCTCAGGAGGGTGGTGTAATCCGCGCCGCTGCCGTTGGTCAGCGGTTCCACGGCCGATTGGTCCAATTCATAGCTCCAGCCATTGTTTTCCGGCAGCAGTTGGCGCAGCCAGACGCGGAAGAAGGCGGCCAGATCGCTGTACTGCACGCTGTCGAAGTACGGCGGGTCGGTGACGATGAAGTCTACGCTGTCGTCGGGCAAATCGAGGTGGGTGGAGGAACCCTGGATGAGCAAAAAGCGACGGCCGTCGCCCAATTCGTCAAACCGCGCCACCTCCGTCCCCGCGTCTACCTCTCCAACGATGGGCACGGCGCAACTTCGCCGCCCGCTGATCGGCCGCCGTTCGACAGGGTTTTTGGCCCATTGGCGCGCCCGGAGGATACGGCCGTTAAACAAATTCTCCAGCGTCCCCGACGCCCGCCCCCGCGCCAGCGGATTATTCTCCAGCGCTGTGTATGGGAAACTGTAAGCGTGATAGGTAAACGCATGGCGAATCGCCCCTGGCCGCCGCACGCCGTAGCCCTTATATCCGCACAGCAGCGTATTAAACTCCAGCGATGTAGACACCAGCAATGCCAGATTCAGCCGCGCCTCCTCCGAAATCCGAAATCCGAAATCCGAAATCTCTTGGTTTAGCCAATTCACGGCCGTTGCCAGATACAACAATTGTCGGCTGCTGAACAAATCCAGATAGCTGTGAATACGCCTTTCGTGCAGGCTGCGCGATTTGGAACCGGAACCGATGGTGAAATCTTCAACCGGCAGGGCGATGGTGGGGCGCAGCGCATCGGCGTGGCGGATGGACGCCCAGTCGGCCAGGCGCATGGCGGCGAAGAAGAGGCCATGTTCGGGGCAACGGCCGCTGACGGCCAGCGGCACGTAACGTTGGTAATAAGGTACGTCCAGAATCTCGCGGTAGGGTTTGTGGCAGGTGGGGCAGCTTTTGGCGGTGCGTTCGCGCAACGGCCGTTTCTCCCCCGCCATCGCCGCGCTAAACAAATTGTCATCCAGGCATACGTCATGGGTCGTCGGGTCCAGGTGGAACACAGACTCAGGGCTGTTGTGGCGTAAAATCAGGCTGTCTACAAACAGCGATTCGCCGCAGCCGCAGCGGCGGCGCAGGCCATACAGCACATAACCCAACGCCACGTCGCGGGCGCATTGCGGGCAGGTCGTGCGGAAATGGTCGCCCAACTCGCTGCGGAGCGCCTGCTGGAATTGGCGGAATTGTTGCGCTAACTGGGTGGTGGCAACGGCCGTCAAACTGGCCCGCGCCTGCAACACCGGAATCGGGTCTACGTCCGCGCCAATCACACTTGCGCCCAGGCGAATCGCCTCGTGCAGCGTCGTGCCGCCGCCCATCATGGGGTCCAGAATGATTTTGCCGTCCAGCCCACCCGGCGCGTAATAATCCCGCGCGGCCTCATCTGCCACCAGCGCTTTCAGAATCAGGCGAAAGGTGCTGCCGCAGCGCCGCGCCCACCACTTATGCAAATAGGTGTTCGGGCGGTGCAAATGTTTGTTATAAGACTCCAGCCGCGCCAGTGCGTCGGCAAATTCCTCGTCGAAGTGGGTGTCAATGGGTGGAGGAGACATGGGGAGGGGAGGTCTAATCGTCGGGTAGTCTGTTCGTCTTGTAGTCAAGAGGTTGCGCCGTGACTACCCGACTACTCGACTAATGGACTACTCACTATAAAACTCCGGCGCGACGAAGGGCGCGAGGGCATAGGCCACGCCCTGGGCGAAGGCTTGCTGGCGCGGAATCAGCCCGCCGGTCAGTGCCCCAATCGCGCCGCCTTTGGCTTTGACGTTGCTCTCGCCGAGCAGGTCATCCATCACCGGGCCGAGTTCTTCGCCGACCAGCACGCGCCGGGCGAGCATGGGGGGGAGCGGCAGACGGCCGGAACCCGCAATTCCTTCACGGCCGTTGCCATCCGTCACCACCACCCAACCCTGCAACACCAACCCGATGGGGTCGGGATGCACGCCCCCTTCCAGGCCAAAACCCAGGTCGGCGTTGATGGCCGCCTGCGCGGCCCGCGCCCGATTCCGCGCCCCGGTGATGGTTTCTTCGTCGGTCATGGGCATGTGGCTGACGCCGGTGGGGACGGACACGGCCGTTACCTCCGCCTCCGGCCACAGTTGGGCGACAATGGATTGCACGGCCGTTACCTTGACCGGGTTGGTGGAGCCAACGGCGATTTTCATACCTGCGTCCAGCGGATTTCCACTTCGCCGTTCTCGTCCAGCGCGCCGCGCAGCAAAGCGATCAGGTCTGCTGGCGCGCCATCTTCGGCCAACAAATCAAGCGTGGCTTCATTCAAATAATAGTCGGTGTCTTCCGACGTTTCTTCAACCAATTCTTTGACCAGAAATCGAAGCTGATCATCGCTAATTTCGCCAATAAACGCATCGGTCTCATTGTTGAATAACTGAATCATATCCCACCTTTGGATTTCGGATTTTGGATTTCGGATTTCGGAACACGGAATACGGCTCACGGAATACGGAACACGGCTCACCTGATTTCAATTTTAGTCACGGCCTCAAAATCAAGCGATTCTTCCTGGCCGACGACGGTTTCCAGGGCCATTTGGGCGACGGTGAAGAAGGCTTGCAAATCGGCGATGCGCTCCAGGTAAAATTCGGCCAACTGCCGCTCGTCGGGCGAAAGTTCGTCGCCGGCCGATTGCAGCTTTTCGATACTGTCGCCCAGGACGTGCAGGGCCAATTCTACCTCGCGGCGCTCCCGGCTGCCCAAGACATTGCGGATGACTTGCCAGAGATCATGTTCGGCGGCGTAATACTTTTTGCGGTCGCCGCGCATCCACACTTCTTTGGCCATGCCCCAACGCTCCAGGGCGCGCATGTTCATGCTCACCGATCCCTTGCTGATTTCGAGCTGGTCGGCCAGGTCGTCGAGGGAGAGCGGGTCAGGACTCATCAGCAAGACGCCAAAGAGACGCCCCATCACTTCGGCAAAGCCAAAAAAGCGGGCCAGACGGCCGATACCGGCAATTGTGCTGTCGTTGACGGCGCTGAGTTTTTCGTGCATGTTAATCCCCTGCGTTCAAAACATTTTGAACGCACAGAATAGCAAAAAAACGGCCGTCGTCAAGCAAGATCCGTCCGATTGGGCCAGACCGGGCCATGTCCACCGCCAAGCTGCCAGGCTGCGCCATTGTGGAGAGCGGTTTGGGTGAAGGCGTGGGCGTGGTGAACGGCCGTTCCCATCCCCTCGCCCATTGCCAGAAACGCTGCCACCGCCGCCGATAGCACGTCGCCACTGCCATGCGTGTTGGCGGTCTGGATTTTGGGCGCGGGCAGGCGGGTGACGGTCTGGCCGTCGTAGAACAAATCCACGAAGGTTTTACCGGCGGGGATGCGTTTGAGCAAGACAGCTTGCGGGCCGAGATCGTGCAGGCGGCGCACGGCCGTTTCCCCATCCCGCAGGCAGCGCAAGTCCATGCCCAGCAGCAGTCCGGCTTCGGCGGGATTGGGCGTGACCAGGCTGGCACGGGGGAAGAGGTGCGTGAGGTAGGCGGCGGCAACGGCCGTATCGAACATCGCCGCGCCTTTGTGGTTGACCAGCACGGGGTCTACCACCAGGTGCGGCACGGCGAACTGCGCCAATTGTTCAGCGACGGTTTCAATCACGCTGACGCGGCCCAGGAAGCCGGTTTTGGCCGCGTCCGCGCCATAGTCGGACAGCACGGCCGTTAGTTGGGCGGCGATGAAGTCGGGCGGCAGGGGATGGATGGCGTGGACGGCGCGGGAGTCTTGGGCGGTAACGGCCGTGATCACACTCAGCCCATACGCGCCCAACACCGCCCAGGCGCGCAAATCCGCCTGGAGGCCGGCCGCCCCGCCGCTGTCGGAGCCGGCGATGGTGAGGAGTTTGATGGGTGGGGTCAAAGGTGGGAGAGGGGGAGGACGTGTTCCGTATTCCGTATTCCGTGTTCCGTTGTGCGATTACGGTTTACGGAACACGGATTACGGAATACGGCTTACGGAACACGGCTTACATATTCGCCACAATCGCTTTGGCAAACTCCGAGCAGCTTACCTTCGTCGCGCCTTCGATCTGGCGGTGCAGGTCATAGGTGACAACTTTGTCCCCGATTGTCTTCGTCGTGGCCGCGACCACCAGATCGGCCGCTTCCTGCCAGCCCATGTATTCCAACATCATCACGCCGGAGAGGATGAGGCTGCCGGGATTGACCATATCTTTGCCGGCGTACTTGGGCGCAGTGCCGTGCGTCGCTTCAAACAGCGCCACGCCATCGCCGATGTTGCCGCCGGGGGCCATGCCCAGGCCGCCCACCTGCGCCGCCGCGGCGTCGCTCATGTAATCGCCGTTCAGGTTCAGCGTGGCAATGACGTGGTAATCGGCCGTGCGCGTCAGCAGTTGTTGCAGCATGTTGTCGGCGATCACGTCGTTCACAACGATGTCGGCGCCGGTGTTGGGGTTTTTCAGGACGTGCCAGGGGCCGCCATCCAGCGGCTGCGCGCCAAACTCATCGCGGGCCAGTTCATAGCCCCAATCGCGGAACGCGCCCTCGGTGAACTTCATGATGTTGCCCTTGTGAACCAGGGTCACGGTGGGGCGGTTGTGGTCAATGGCGTATTGGATGGCCTGGCGCACCAGGCGCTTCGTGCCGAAGGCGCTGACCGGCTTGATGCCGATGGCCGAATCGGGGCGCACGTTTTTGCCCAATTTTTCATTCATGAACTGGATGATGGCGGTCGCTTCGGCGGATTCGGCCGGCCATTCCACGCCGGAGTACACATCTTCGGTGTTTTCGCGGAAGATGACGATATTCATCTTTTCCGGTTCGCGCACCGGGCTGGGCGTGCCGGGAATCCAGCGCACCGGCCGCACGCAGGCATACAGGTCTAGCACCTGCCGCAGCGTGACATTCAGGCTGCGGAAGCCGCCGCCGATGGGCGTGGTGAGGGGGCCTTTGATGCCGACGACGAATTCGCGCATGGCCTCGAAGGTTTCTTCGGGCATGAAGTTGCCGTCGTAGAGGGCGGCGGCTTTTTCGCCGGAGTAGATTTCCATCCAGGCGATCTTGCGCTGGCCGCCGTAGGCTTTTTCCACGGCCGCATCCCAGACGAGCAGGGACGCGGGGGTGATGTCTACGCCGATGCCGTCGCCCTCGATGAAGGCGACGATGGGGTTATCGGGTACGTTGAGTTTACCATTTTCAAAGGTGATCTTCTCACCAGAGGGTACGTTTATATTTGCGTAAGCCATGAGTTTTCTCCTAAATCATACGGGGGTTCTATTTTCAAACCAACAAAGGGGTTATCTTTTGACGCTAACTTTGCAGATTTAAAATTGGGCGCGGAAAACGCAGATTCAGCGGATTTTCACGGATGAACATTTAAAAATCCGCGTTTATCCACCACATCCGTGACAATCTGCGTCCTATTCCTTAAAAGTGCAAACATTGCAGCTTGATTCACGGAGATTATACATTGCTTTTTTAGTAGCAACTAACCACCTGGAGTGCGAAGATCCATACAGTGATCCAAATTGAAAGCGCATCGGCCGAATGCAGAACAGAAGCAACCACCGTTTCCCTTGTTATTCCTGATTTAGACGAACATTGGCAGCGGCTGACGATGGGACTTGCTTGAAGAAGTCGACCTCAATCTGGTTTCCTGAGGAAGGTGTAGGTGTAGGGGTCACGGGTGTTCTGGTGGGTTTGATGCTGGCTTCGATGATGTATCCCCAGGCGTCGGTGGTGATGGTGTATTCTTGGGCAGGGGTGTATCTTAATGTGGATTCGGTTGGTGGGGTTACGGCCGTTTCCGCAGCATGTATTCCAACCAGATTAATCCCCCCATCGTCGTTTCTGGAAGCACGCAGCCACTGAATGTGGCTCAGATCACCTGGTATTTCCAGCGCCTTTTTCGCTTCCCAGGCAACGACGCGGGTCATATTTGCCAGGCTGTAAAAAAGAGGCGGCGGCAGTTGGCGATCTGCGGCATCTGTGAATGCTAACAAAGCGCGCATACTGAGTATGACGGCAAACAGACAAGATAAGCCTACGCCCCCGGCCCATAAAACGAAAAAACGTTTATCCAATCCGGCCTGTTTGATGGCGTCGTCAATCATGCCGCGTCGTTTTTCCAGAAGTTCAGGATTTGTGCCATCAATGACGATGGTCGTGGATTGATCGCCAACCTGGACTGTCGCCGAAATGTCATCGGCGGCAGATGTTGCCAGCCATTCTGAAAAGCTGCTGCTGGCCCAGGGAAAGAGGCCAAAGAAAACCAGAGGAATGATCAGCGAGAAAATGAGGGTAGAGATGCTGCCACTTAGCCATAGGCGTTGTTCCTGATTGGGCGCGGTGGGTTGAACCTGGCGCAAATATTGGTTGATGCGCAGCTCTATCCACAGATCCCCAGTCAGACTTTGGGCGATCAGCCCGGCGAACAAGACGCAGGCAACGCCTATAATCAGGGCTTTGTTGAAAGCCACGTCCAGAGTCAGGGCAAAGCCAAAATCAATGATTCCTAGAATCAGCCCTACCGTCAAACTTGCATTTGCCAGGGGAAATCGGCTGCGCCAACGAACGAAAAAACTGGCCTGTGTAAATCGTAAATAACTCAAGCTGCCGAGCGTTACCACCAGGGTGAGCAGGAACCCATGCAAAAAAGAATCTAAAATCGTGCCCATGATGACGAAAATCAAAATCGCCAGGACGATACCAAGCAGAATGACCGGTACTTTTTGTTCAGTTTTGGCTTCAAGCCAGTAATTCATGAGAGGCCCTGGCCGGTTGGTCGGGCCCGCTGCCACGTCCGGCGAGAGCAGTTGCAGCCAGTTGCGGTTGTCTGCGCCGCAGCGTGGGCAGTTGATGTAGCAATGCTCGTTTTTGACCTGGTTGTCCTGAGCCGGCGACTGGGGCGCGCTGCGCGTTTCCGGTATGACGGCGCGTTGTGAGCGCTGCGGTGCGTAACGCATTTGGGTAACGGCCATGCTGTCTGGCAATACATGATGGTCGCCGGGCTGTTTCCTGGCGTTGGGATCAGATGCGGCGACGGCAAAATTTTCCCGGCAGCTAACGCATTCCAGTTGGCGAACAACGTGGGTGTGTGGTGGTGAAGGTAATGGAAACATGGCTATCCTTAAAAAACTTCAGAGAATCTGACGGCAAAGCTTCTTATGCGATAGAAACAGGTAATAAACCAGTGGAAAATCTGGCGAATTTCTCGTTTTGTCTGCTGGCTTGCTTGACGTCAGTATAGTTACTTAGATTACGCTCTGGCGATGGAACACAAACAATAGGCAAACGTCTGGCAGTGCTGCAAAATTAACTGTGGTACTAAGATGAGTGGGAAAGTTAACCCGACCAAACCACTCCTCCTACCATACGCGCCTATCATAGAATACCCGAAACGGCCGTCTCAAATCAAGTTTTTTCGCCGATTCCCCCCCGTTTCCTATTCCCGAACCTGTGTTTTGCATGAATTTTAAGGCTCTTGCCTTGATACCCCTTCGCCTTCTTTGTATCCTTACGAGTGTGGTATAGAGTCGTCTCACCATAACTTACCTGAGACGGGCATCGGATGCTTAGTCCAGCGACCATCGCCAAGCTCAGTTCTAAATTAACGAGTTGGGGCTTTGCTTTTGAATCAAAAACGATTTTTCTTACTTGTTTTATTGAGCATTTTGTTGGCTGCTTGCCAGAATACGCCGTCTCAGCCAGTGGCCGAGACAACGCAAGTTTCGGTTACGGCCGTTTCCCCCACCAGCGCCGCCCCGACACAAACAGAGGCAGCCACCGATACGGCCGTTGCCCCCACCATCAATCCCACCGAGACGTCCATACCTCTGGAGACAGAAACCGCTACGCCGCCGTCAGATTTGGCCGTCGCTGCCGACGATCTCTATTTCTACCCCATTCCCTACGTGATAGACGGAGATCAGGTGACGATTCAGATTATTCCCCACGTGCCTACGGCCGTTAACTGGGAAGACGTCACCATTCATGTTCTTTTAGACGGCCGTGAACTGACACACGGCGGCCTGCGCTGGCGCAACCTGGCTTCCAGCCCGGAAGCCCTCTTTGAATGGGCCTGGGACACCACCGGGCAAACGGGCGAACACGAGATACAAGTCATCCTGGACCGCGACGACATCATCCAGGCTGGTGATGAAGACCCGGCGAATAACCAGGTATCAACCATCGTCAACGTTCTGGACATCAACGCCCGCACCGCCAGCGAAGTCAACGCCACCTGGGTTACGGCCGAAAACGACTGCTGCGAGGTCCACGTGGTCACCGGCACGGCCGCTTACCGCGATCTGACCGACCTGTTGACCATGCTGGACCAGGCCGCCGCTCAGGCCGCCGCCCGTCTGGGTGAACCCCTCAAACAGAAAATCGAGATTTATTTCGTAGACCGCGTTATTGGGCAAGGCGGTTACGCCGGTTCCGCCATGGTCATTTCTTATCTGGACCGGCAGTACAACGGGCAGGGCCTGTATGAAACCCTGGTCCACGAAAGCGTACACGTTATTGACCGCCAATTTGCGCCGCAACGCATCTCTTTTCTGGCCGAAGGTGTGGCTGTGTGGGCCACCGGCGGCCATTACAAGCCGGAAGATTTGAACATGCGCAACGCGGCCCTTGTGGCTATCGGCGAATATGTGCCGCTGACCAATCTCGTCAATGATTTTTACCCCGTACAACACGAAATCGGCTATCTGGAAGCCGGTGGTTTTGTGGAATATTTGGTAAATACTTATGGATGGTCGCGTTTCCGCGACTTTTATAGCAATGTGACCCTGGATGATGCCGCGTCAGTGGCTGGCGCGTTAGATTTGAACTTGCAGAGTTATTACAACAAGTCTCTGGTAGAGATGGAAGCTGAGTGGCAAAGTTATCTAAGCGCGTTGGTGGTGGAGGAAACGGCCGTAACCGATCTCGCCACCACTATCCGCTACTACGACGTCATGCGCCGCTACCAGATTCATTACGATCCCACTGCTTACTTTCTAACCGCCTGGCTGCCTTACCCCGAAGACGTCGAAGAAAGCGGCAACACCGCCGATCTTACCCGGCGGCCACGCGCAGAGGTCAACATTACCCTGGAAGCCATGCTGGCCTCCGCCGATGAAGCGTTACGCAGCGGCGATTACAATCTTGCCAATGTCTTGCTAGACAGCATCACCCGTGTACTAGACAACGGCGGCATCTTCCTCGATCCCCTGGCTACCAACTACCTCAACATCGTTCGCCAGGCCGCCGAAGAAGGTTACGAAGTTCAGCACATCACCTTAAACGGCGAACGGGCAGAATTGATTGTCACCAAAGCCAACACCACCTTCCTGGACAAATTTAACATGGTGCTTAACGGCCAGGAGTGGGTTTTGACAAATTAATCGCCCTTGAGCGGTTAAATCGCCCGCCATTTGGTGAAGCATTTTGCCTTTTGTGCTACAATGCCGCCAGCATAAACCTATGCCTTCAGC
The DNA here is from genome assembly GCA_937958365.1 of uncultured Chloroflexota bacterium. Taxonomy (GTDB): domain Bacteria; phylum Chloroflexota; class Anaerolineae; order Promineifilales; family Promineifilaceae; genus Leptovillus. The sequence continues at coordinate 9,543 of CALFEW010001030.1, forward strand.
GTTAAGCGACCCGCTTTAAGGGCATGGCGCGTTTAGGACAACACGGTGTGCGCTGCATCATTGTCGCCTAAACCAAAGCAGAGGGATATTTTATGATCGAAGTCGTAATTGAGAGCATCCGCATCAGCCTCGTCTCCCAACATCGCATCGTGCTGTTGAAAGAGTTAGACAATGACCGCCAGTTGCCTATCTGGATCGGTCCTTGTGAAGCAGATGCCATCACGATTGAATTACAAGACGTCAAAGTAGCCAGACCCGTCACCCATGATTTGCTTAAGAACGTCATTGATGAAATGGGTGGGCGCGTCTCCCACGTCCTCATTCGCGCTTTGCAAGATGGCGTTTTCCATGCCAGCCTGTTTGTGGATCGAGACGGAGATTTGATGGAAGTAGACTGCCGTTCTTCCGATGCCATTGCTTTGGCCGTGCGCGTGAAAGTGCCCATTTTTGTGAACGATGACGTGATGGATCAGGCGGGTGTGCTGCCTGAAGCCGACATCCAGCAGCCAGCCAGCCCGCAGACTGATGAAGAGGGTGAGACGTTAGACATATTTTCCGATTTTGTAGATACGTTGGATTTCGACGATTTCGACGAATAACAACAGTTTTTACCCCGCCAAAGAAACTTTCCGACTATAAAACGTGAAACATGAGTCGTCTTGTGTTTCACGTTTTCCATTTTACTTATGAGCGCAAACGGTGAACGACTCCCCCCACATAGTCTGGAAGCAGAAGAAGCGCTTCTGGGTTCTTTGCTGATTGATCCGGACGCCCTTTTTGAAGTCAATAACTTTTTGCGCCCGGAAGCCTTTTACCGCACCCAGAACCGTTGGATTTACGAAGCGATTCTGCGGTTAAGTGATCGCCGGGAACCGGTGGACCTGATCACCCTCACGGAAGAGCTGCGCCGGTTGGAGCAGTTGGAGGACGTCGGGGGCGAAGCGTATATCATCAATTTGATCAACATGGTGCCGACGGCGATCAATGCGCCGAATTACGGCCGTCTCGTTGAAGCCACCTCTATCCGCCGCAAACTCGTCTCCGCCGCCAGCGCCATCGCCAACCTGGCCTACGACGAAAAAGAAGACATCAACGTCGTCATAGACCGCGCCGAACAGACCCTCTTTTCCATCAGCGAAGAGCGCACCACCCGCGACCTGGTTCCTATCCGGCAAATCGCCGGCGAATATTTAGATCGCATCCAGGAACTCCGCGAGCGCGGCGAAGATTTTGTAGGCATCCCTACCGGCTTTACCGAGCTAGATCGCCTGCTGGGCGGCCTGAATAAGTCTGACCTGATCATCGTGGCGGCCCGCCCCGGCATGGGTAAAACTTCTTTGCAAAATGCCATGGCCCTGACGGCCGCGACCAAACACGGCAAACGGGTGGCTATGTTCAACCTGGAAATGTCCGGCGAACAGTTGGTGCAGCGCATGATCGCCGCCGAAACGCGCATTGATTCGCAGCGGCTGCGGCGCGGGCAACTGGCCGAGCATGAAATGCCCATCTTCCTGGAAGCGGTCGGTCGTCTTTCCGAAACGCGCATCTTCATTGACGACACGCCTTCTATTTCGCCCAACCAACTGCGCACCAAGTGCCGCCGGCTGTATGCCGAGCATGGCCTGGACCTGGTGATGATTGATTATTTGCAGTTGATGCAGGCGGAACGGCCGACGAACAATCGCGTGCAAGAAATCAGCGAGATTTCGCGTGGGTTGAAGGGGCTGGCCCGCGAGTTGAACGTGCCGGTAATAGCCGCCGCGCAGCTCAGCCGGGCCGTGGAGCAACGACAGGAGAAACGGCCGTTACTCTCCGACCTGCGCGATTCTGGCTGTCTCACCGGCAACACGCTCATCACGCTGGCCGATACCGGCCAACGGCTGCCTATTGGTGAATTGGTCGGGCGCTCCGATTTTGCCGTTTGGGCATTGAATGAACGGACGTATAAATTGGAACGCAGCCTCGTCACGCGCGCCTTTTCGACCGGCGTCAAGCCGGTTTATACCCTGACGACGAAACTCGGCCGGACCATCCGGGCCACCGGCAATCATCCATTCCTTACTTTTGGCGGCTGGAAAAGGCTGGATGAACTGACGCCAGAAGACAGATTGGCCTTGCCGCGTTTTATCCCAACACCTGCCACACAAACATTGTCCGATGACCAATTGGCGCTGCTCGGCCATTTGATTGGCGATGGCTGCACGCTGCCGCGTCACGTCTTGCAATATACCACCCGCGACAGCGATCTGGCTGAAATGGTCGTCCGACAGGCAGAAAACATTTTTGGTCAGGAAATAGAACCGCGCATCTGCCAGGAACGGCAGTGGTATCAGGTGTATCTCACGTCTACCAGGCATCTTACCCATGGCGTGCGTAACCCGGTGGCTGAATGGTTGGCTGGGCTGGGTGTTTTTGGCTTGCGTTCTTATGAAAAGCGCATTCCAGAGGTGATATTTACGCAGCCGGAAACGGCCGTTGCTCATTTCCTGCGCCATTTGTGGGCCACCGACGGCTGCGGCCGCGGCGACACGAGTGTTGTGTCGGCGGCG
>CALFEW010001031.1 GCA_937958365.1 uncultured Chloroflexota bacterium
GCCGGCCATGTCCATGTTCAGGTAAAAACGCAGGTTCGCCAGCTCGGCGGCGTGTTGCGCCACGTACTGCGTCGAGCCAATCAGACCAATTTCCTCCACGCCCCACAAGGCAAAGCGCACGGTGATGGGCAGTTGATCGGCTGCATAGGCGGCCAGCACCCGCGCCGCTTCCAGCACGGCTACCGTTCCCGACGCCGGGTCGGTGGCTCCCTGGGAGATGTCGTGGCCGTCGTAATGGCTGCCCAGCATGACGATCTGCTCCGGGTTTTGCTTGCCGGGCAGGTCGCCGATCACGTTCCAGGAGACCATCGGCGCGCATTCGTCGCTGCTGGTCAGGCGGATTTTGACCTCGCCGTGCCGCTGAATGAGGCGCTGCAAGTAAGCGCCGTCCTCCATCGCCACCGAAATACCGGGGATGAGTGACTCGCCATCGTGCCCAATTCCGCCGGTGGCCGGGCCAAAACCGGGGTAGTGATTGACGAAAATAAACCCGGTGGCTCCGGCGACGATGGCACGGCCGTGTTTTTCCATGCGATGGACCCAACGCTTGCCGCCTTTGGGCCGTACCACGCTGGTCGTCAGGACGATTTTGCCCTGGATGTCGGCGGCGCGGGCCTCGAAATCTTCCGGCGCGCCGTCGCCCATGTCAATCAGCGTGCCTTCCAGGTGGCAGCCCGGCGAATGGGGCAGGGTGATGCAGGGAATTTCCTGCTGGATGGGGGCGATGATTTCCAGCTTCACGCTGCCGCGCCGCCAGCCGACGTAATGGATCGGTTCCAGGTGGACGTTTTGCAGGCCGTAGGCGATCATTTTGGCCTGCATAAAGTCGGCGGCCTGTTTTTCGCCGGGCGTGCCGCCAAATCGGGAGCCAAACTCGTCGCAGAGGATGGTGAGATTGTCCATCACTTCGCTGCTGGTGTACACGTCGCCGACGATTTGCCGGTCTAGCTGTAATAAGGGGTTGGGGGATGTCATGGTTTCTCCTGATGGTGGAATTAGAGACTGAAAACTGAAGACTGAAGACCGGTCCAGTCTCTAATCTCCCTAATTGTTAAGGGCAAAGTGCGGGATACCGGGCAGGGTGAAGATGAACAAACTGCCGCCGCCGGGCGCGTCTTCGACCCAGATACGGCCGTTTTGCGCCTCAACCGCCAGCTTGCAAAAGGTCAGGCCCAGGCCGGTCCCGCGTACCGGCGCACCGTCCTGATTTGTGCGGGTGAAGCGGTCGAACACCCGCTCGTGGAGGGCGGGCAGGATGCCGGGGCCGGTGTCGCTGATCAGGCAGCGCACGCCCGGTTCGGCGCTGTTGGCGGGGTCAAATTCGGTTTGCAAACGGCCGTTCACCCTTCCGCCCGCCGGTGTAAATTTCAGCGCGTTATCCAGCAGATTGATGAGTACCCGCCGCACCAGTTCTTCATCGGCCCAGATGGCCGGCAAATCGGGCGGTGGCGGGGCAAATGTCAGCGTAATGCCCCGCTGTTGGGCCAGCGGGGTCAACCGCTGTACGACCCGCTCGACCAATGGCGGCAGGCGCATAGCTTCCGCTTCCACCACCGGCTGCCCCGCCTCCATGCGGTTGATGTCCATGAGCGAATCCACCATATCCAGCATGTCCAGACAGCCGTGGCGCGCCGTGTCCAGCAAGGTTCCTCGTTCATTTTCTGGGTGGTTTTCCAGCAGGTTGATGGTGCTGACCAGCGTGGTGAGCGGATTGCGCAAGTCGTGGACGATCATGCGCGTCAGGTCGGTGCGTCGTTCGGCCAGCATTTGCTCTTCGGTCACGTCGCGGAAGATCATCAGCCAGCCGAGCGCCTGGCCGTCGGCGGCCAGGACGGGCGCTTCCTGGCGGGTGAAAAAGCGCTGGTTGTCGGCGCTGAAGGTGATCTGCCGGGCTGACGGCAGGTCGCCGGTCTGGATTTGCCCCAACAAATTAGCAAGCTGCCCGGCGGTGAAACCAAGTGGCGCGGCGGCCGTGGTCGCATCCAACGGCTGCCGATAAAGGACCTGGGCGGGTTGCTCCAGCAGGGCGGCGGCGATGGGATTGAGCAGGACGATGGCGCCGCTTTTGTCCACCATTAACACGCCTTCCTGGATGGAATCGAGCAGCGCCTGCAACTGCTTGACGCGCTGCGCCAGGGCTTCGTCGGTGAGGTTGTAGAGGCGCAGGGTTTCGCTGTAAAGGCGGGCGTTTTGGATGGCGGCGCTGGCCTGTCCGGCGATGGTGAGCAAAAGCTCACGATTCCACTGGTTGAAGGGTGGGTTGGGCGGCAGGCGTTGCAGCACGATCACGCCGTTGATCTGGTTGGCGGAGGTGAGGGGAATGCCCAGCCAGGCGGTTGGCATGGGGTGGGGTGGCGCGAGTTGGTGGCGGTTGGCGAAGAGCATGTTGCGCTGGTCCAGGTCGAGGACACGGCCGTTTTCCAACACCCAGCATGTGAAATCATCCGGTTCATAAAGGGATGGGTCGGCGGCGGATGGTTCCGTGGTGAACGGCCGTTGCCAGCGGCCGGCCTCATCGCGCAAGGTGATGGTGAAGCGATCCACCGGGACCAGTGCGCCGACCAGTTCATGCGTCCGCGCCAGCACGGTAGGCAGTTCCAGCGTCTCGCGCAGGGATGCGCCGGTCTGGTTGAGGGCGGCGAATTGGGCCAGCCGCTGCTCCATCAGGAAGCGGCGCTGCCAGGAGAGCCAGACGACGACGCTGAAAACGCTGACGCCCAGGGCAAAGATCACAAACGTAGGCAGACCATCGCGCACAAAGGTGATGCTGCCCAACCAGGCAAAGGGTTGGGCCAGAAAGCCAAAGGTAATGACGGACAGGGCGTTTTCGCGCCAGAAGCGGAGCCACGGCCGTTTTAGCAGCAGCCAGAACAGCCACATCAACAGCAGGTAAGCCACGCCGTACACCAACGCCAGCAGGGTAAGCAGGTTCAGGTCTAGCTCTTCGACGAATTCGATGGTGAGGGGGACGACGCCGCCAAAGCGCTGGAAAGCCAGCCCGGCCACAACGAGACTGATGAGATGCACCAGACCAATACCCAACCGCTGCGGCCAGGCGGGCCGGGCCACGTCTACGTATTCCCACAAAGGATGCCAGAGCGGGCGGGCAATTTCGGCCAGGACAATGCTGACGATGAGCAGGA
>CALFEW010001032.1 GCA_937958365.1 uncultured Chloroflexota bacterium
GTTGTGTTTGCAGATTGATGAATGGGACGCGGATAAACGCGGATACAGCCGTTTTTCGCGGATAAAACCAGCACTATCAGCGTTCATCCGCCGCATCCGTGAAAATCCGCGTCCTATTTCTTGATAGCGCAAAGGTTGTGTTTAGGCGGCTTCAGGACGGAAAAGCCCAGAGCAAAAAATGGGGCAATACTCTGGACCAGGTGTCATAGTCGTGGCGGCCCCCCTTAACTTCTACGTAAACCAGATCACGGCCGTTCTCATATCCCAGTCCTCTTAACTCATCCATCAACTCCAACGTGTCCTGGATGGCGTCAATGACGCCGTTGTTGTCCCGGTCGTCGCGTTCGTCCAGCGTGCCCGCCTGGAACCAGGCGCGGAAGCCGGGGCGATGGGCGCTGCGGCGCACCAGGCTGTGGGCAATACGCTGGCCGGGCGGCACGGCCGTTTCCCCATCCGCCGCCCGCCACCAGAATGAGCCAGAGAACACCCCCGCCGCGCCAAATACGTCGGGATGATTCCAGGCCAGGTCAAACGCCGCCAGACCACCCAACGACGCGCCGAGTACGGCCGTTTCCCCCACCCTCGTTTTTGTCCGGAATTCCCGGTTCACCCAGGGCCGCACTTCTTCGACCACAAAGCGATTGTACTGCGCCGCTTTCTGGCCCAACCCCTGGGCATTGGCGGCCACGGCCGTGCCATATTCTTGCAGCCGGTCGGCGTTGGTGGGGATGGCGACGACGATGAGGGGGTGGAGACGGCCGTTGGCCGTCAACCGCGCCAACGTTTCCCGCAGGCGCAGTTGGCCCACATCCTGCCCATCATTCAGGTAAAGGACAGGGTAACGGGTTTCTGTCTCGTGGTAGCCAGGGGGGAGGAAGATGTGTAACGGCCGTTCGTTCTCCAGGTGGCGCGAGGCAAAATTCGCCACCGTCACCATTTCGATGGTCGCCAGCAGCCGCGCCTCGCGCCGCCGCACCCACCAGGCAAACCCGGCCAGCAACCCGGCCAACAAAATCATCACCAACACTGTCAAATTCATCCATCCCCTTTTGAAGAAATAGTCCGCGGATGACGCGGATTGAACGGATTTTCGCGGATGCCTCTAAAACTATCCGCGAAAATCTGCCGCATTCGCGTTTATCCGCGTCCCATTCCCCTTTTCTCTCGTAGCCACCGCCGTGACGCTGTGTTAAGATCGGTCAAAATCTAACACAAACTGGAACCTTTTGATGGCTAAAGAATTACCGAAAAAACCGCGCCGCGTCAGCGACGACGAAGTGCGCGAAACCATTTTACACATGTGCCGCGAAGCAGGCCTGGACGGTTCCGTCCGCCCGGAAGACGTGGCCCGCGTTATCCTGCCCGATTTCTGGCAAACCCTGCTCAAGCGCATCCGCCTGATGGCCAAGCAGCTCACCGTTGCCGGTAAGCTGATCATCTTGCGCAAAGGCGAACCGGCCGACCCCAACGACGTCAAGGGCCTCGTCCGCCTGCAAATCACCGCGTTGGGTATGCAGCCCGACGAGACGGAGGCGTAGATGGGTCCAATCTTTGAGATTGGACCTATCTCGCCAAATTGCCCCTTACACCTGCCCCTGCCACAAGCGCTGCATTTCTTCGCAGCGGACCAACAGTTCTTCCAGCGTGCCCTGATCGGCGATACGGCCGTTTTGCAGCACCACAATATGGTCCGCCCGCCGCAGCGCCGGCCGCCGGTGCGAAACCACGAGGCAGGTGATTTCGGATGTCGGATTTTTGATTTCGGATGGCTCCCCACTCCGAAATCCGACATCCGAAATCCGAAATCCATCCCATAATTGCTGCTCCGTTTCCACGTCCAGGGCGCTGGAAAGGTCGTCAATCACCAGCAGTTCGGCGTCGCGGACGAACATGCGGGCGGCGGCGGTGCGCTGCGCCTGCCCACCGGAAAGCCGTACGCCGCGCGGTCCCACCAGCGTATCCAATCCTTTTTCCATCGCCGCCATATCGGGAGTGAGTACGGCCGTTGCCAGCGCCCCAACCAAATCCACTTTCTCCTCCGGCAGACCCAACAGCACATTATTGCGCAGCGTATCGCTAAACAGGCGCGGAACCTGCCCGGTATAGGCCACCCGCGGCGGTGTTAGAAACGCCGCCGGGTCGGCCACCAGCTCACCATTCCAGAAAATCTGGCCCGATTGCAGCGGCAGCAGGCCCAGCAGCGCCTTCAGCAGCGTCGTTTTGCCGGAGCCAATGCGCCCCGTCACCACCGTGAAGGAGCCGCGCGGCAAGCGCAGGCTGACGTCCTCGATGCCCGCCCGGTCGCCGTTGGCCGAGGCAGCCTCATAGCGATAGGTCAGATGATCGACTGTCAGCAGGTCCAGGTGGTGGACGGCCGTTTTCGGCGTATAGGGCAGGTCGGGGTAGTCGCCATCCAGGTAGATGGGATTATGGGCTGCCACTGCGCCTTCCGGCTCGCCCTGCATGATGGCTTCCATGCGCCCGGCCGAAACGCCCACCTGCTTGTAGCGGGTGATCAGATGGCCCAACGTGCGCATAAGGTGGGTGGAAGGCCAGATGTAGGAAGCAAACAAAGCAAAATCGCCGATGGTAAAAGTCCCGGCATACATGCCTTGCGCCGCCACCAACAAAATCAGCCCCACGCCTACGTCCACCGTGCCGCCGCTCAGGGCGTCTATCAACTGCACCAGCACCCGATCTTTCACCATCGTCTGCCGCCGCTTTTCGTTGACCAGGCGGAAGCGGCCGATGAGGCGCTCTTCGGCATGGGCCACTTTGATGGCCTGGGTGGCGTTGAACATATCAGCAATCATGCCGGTGACTTCGGCGGTGGCCTGGCGGCTGGCGCGCCGGTAGGCTTTGGCTCGCTGTCCCAACCGCTGGGCGATGAAGATGATTATCGCCAGGGGAATGAAGGTCCCCAGCGTGACCCAGACGTTGATGCGGAACATGATGGAGAAAGAGATAACGGCCGTTACCGTCAGCGCCACCGTATCGTCAATGATGATGATCGAATGGGCCATCTCGTCCACGTCATCGCGCAAGGTGCTGATCACCTTGCCGGTGGACATGGGCGTGCCGTCCTGGTCGTTGGGCAGGGCTTTGCCGCCCGGCAGCCGCAAGATGTGGGCAAACATATTGCGGATCAGCAGCGCCATGCTGTGCTGCGTGAAGTTGACGAAGGCCAGCACGGCCACGTACAAACTGATCAGCGCCAGAGTCGTCTGCAAAATCTGCCAGCCAACAATAGGCCATAACGGTAATCCGCCCACGCCGGTAAGGCCGTCAAAAAAAGCCTTCAAAATCAGCCCCTGCACGGTAGACAGAGCAAAATGAATTGTCGCTCCGGTCAGATCGCTGATGTAATAGCGGGGACGATAACGAATAAGCTGCCA
>CALFEW010001033.1 GCA_937958365.1 uncultured Chloroflexota bacterium
AGATGCGACGTACTTTTCCCAGAGTAGTGGGCCACAATTGAGCCATTTGTAAGTGAGTCACATCTCTGGGCTGAACGCTCAAAAACGGCGACCTTAATCCAGGCGAGCAAAACGGCCGTTTCCCCTGGCAGCATCCCCCATTTTCCGCTACAGTCCCCCTATGGAACTTCTCTTCATGGATGGACTGCCGCCCACCGTTGGCAAAGGCGGCATCGTGCGACTGCTCATCGAAGTGGGCCGACTGAACGAAAACCACATCGGCAAAATCACCCTCAACGGCGGCCTGGCAACCATCGAAATCGCCGACGGCCGTGCGTCACGTCTGGCCCACCTGTTAGACGGCCGTTCCCTCGAAACGCGCCACATTCGCGCCTGGCAGCAAGTGGAGGGGCAAAGCCAGCCCCACTTCGCCCAACTGCGCCACTGGCTGGCGCTGGAAGCCGACGCGGAACAGCAGCAGCTCCAGACAGACCCCCAGGCCCAGGCCGAACACACCCTCACCCGCCTGGTCATCCGCGGCGAGGATGTGGGGTTGGGTGGGCGCATCCTGTTGCAATTGTCGCCGCGCAACGAACAGGCGCGGCTGCCTTTCAGCCGCCTGTCGGCTGGCTCGCCCATCATGCTCATTGAAGAAGGAGAGAGCCAGCCCCAATCGTGGCGCGGCGTTGTCAGTCGCCTGAGCAGCAAAAGCTGCGAAATCGCCCTCAACCAGTCGCCGGAATCGGCGGCCAAATCGTTTCGCATCGCCCTGGCAAATGACGAGATTGCCCGGCAGCGGATGGAACGCGCCCTGACGCGGGTGGAGGCGGCGCGGGGAAATCGCACGGCCGTTCTGCGCGACATTATTTTGGGTGAGCAACCGGCTACTTTCGCCAACGGCCGTATCCCCGCCCATTTCGCCGCCTACACCAGCCATCTCAACCCCTCCCAACAGGCAGCCGTGCGCCATGCGCTGGCCGCCGAAGACATCGCCATCATCCACGGGCCGCCGGGTACGGGCAAAACAACCACGGTGGCGGCGCTGATTCATACGGCCGTCGCTCGCGGCGACCGCGTGCTGGCCTGCGCCCCCAGCAATCTGGCCGTTGACAATCTGGCCGAACAGTTGGCCGCCGCCGGTGTGTCGCTGGTGCGATTGGGCCATCCGGCGCGCATCTTGCCTGAACTGCAAGCGCACACCCTGGACGCCCTCGTCGAGCGACAGGAGAGCTACCGCCAGGCCCAAAAACTGCGCCGCCAGGCGTTTGGCCTGCGCGACCAGGCGGGCAAATTCCGCCGCGCCCGCCCCGCGCCCGGCGAAAAGCAAGCCTTGCGTGAGGAGGCGGCGCAGATGCTCGACGAAGCGCGCCAGCTTGAAGCCCACGCCATCGAGCAGGCGTTGGACGGCGCGGCGGTGATTTTGTCCACGCTCACCGGCATAGACAGCGCCATTTTGGGCCAGCGGCAGTTCGACCTGTGCGTCATTGACGAAGCGGGGCAAAGTACGGAACCGGCGGCCTGGATTCCGGTCACGCGCAGCGACCGGCTGGTGCTGGCCGGCGACCATCAACAACTGCCGCCCACGGTTGTTTCGCGGCCGGCCCAGGAGCAGGGCTTTGGCGTTAGCCTGCTGGAACGGCTCATAAGGCAGGACGGCGCACACCTGGCCCGCCGCCTGGACGTGCAGTACCGCATGAATCAGCAGATTATGGCTTTCAGTTCGGCGGTGTTTTACGATGGCGCTTTGCAGGCGGATGTTTCGGTGCAAGACCATTTGCTGTGTGAGTTGCCGGGGGTGGAGCGCAATGAGGTGACGGCAACGGCCGTGACCTTCATAGACACCGCCGGCGCCGGCTACGACGACAGCCAACCCGCCGACAGCGACAGCCGCCATAACCCGGAAGAGGCGGCGCTGGCGGCCAAAAAGGTGCGCCAGCTTTTGGCGGCCAATGTTCCCGCCGCCAGCATCGCCATCATCACCCCTTATTCGGCGCAGGTGCAGCGTTTGCGCGAATTGCTGCCCGACAGCATCCGCATTGGCACGGTAGATGGCTTTCAGGGGCGCGAGATGGAGGCGATTATCATCTCGTTGGTGCGGTCGAATCGGGCGGGGCAGGTGGGCTTTCTGGCCGAGACGCGGCGCATGAATGTGGCGCTCACCCGCGCCCGGCGCAAGCTGATCGTTATTGGCGACAGCGCGACGATTGGTGGGGATTTGTTTTACGGCCGTTTGCTGGACTATTTTGACGCCATTGGCGCGTATCGTTCGGTCTGGGAAGAGTTGACCTGAGGGTAGTTATCATGCGACGCCCGCAGATAGATCATCTCCTCGACTGTGCCAACTTCACCACCGATATTGTTCCAGCGCGTCGGGTATGTCACCGCTTCCACCAACCCCTGACAGGCGGCCGGTAAACGGCCGTAACTCAACACCACCTGCGGCTCCAACCGCCGCACCATTTCCGCAAACCCGTCCACAAACAGGCCGAGAAAGCAGAAGTCGTAGGAAACGGCCGTACTCTAGCTCACCGTAGGGATGACGATAAGCCCCTCTTCTTACCAGAAATGGCCGTTTTGCTTACGGTTGGGTGCTGGCACGTGAGGGGTGGCAGGGCGGTAATGCTGGTCATAGCGACCAAAGGAAGACGATGCCTGAGCAGGGCATGATTTTGAAATGGTTAGATGAGAAGATGGATTCAATACTCCTTGACCGATACCTCCCAAAAGTAAACAATCAGCAATTCGAAATATGGCAATTTCGTAGGGATGAGGCTTTGGCGCAACTCTTGGAAACTTGGCGCAAAGCTTCACTTTTAACCGTTTTTAGGTTACTTTATAGGGAAATTGAACCCCAAGCGGTTCATATTTCGAATAGCTGTTCACCACGCCGGCCTCTCGCCAGACAGTCTATATTAGGGCAAAATTGTTGTTCTGGATTCATCATGTCTCCTACTGACTTTGGTTTCGCAAAACTTATCAGTATGTCTGATGAATCCATTTTGCCAATTTTGCCGTTTTTAACGTTCAGCCACGGTTTACTGTGGTGATACCA